>NZ_JBFSVE010000023.1:0-71971 GCF_041467715.1 Vibrio sp. 10N.247.311.14 | reverse complement strand
CGCTTGTACGGTGGTGTGAGAGGACGGAGGCTGCGAGGCCTCCTCCTACTCGATTCTGTTATTCCGCGGTAGCTTAATGATGAATATTTGGAATAGGTTAGAATCTTGTGTTTCGTTATTGCTCGTCTGCTGTGAGTGGTAACTTGTCGCTACACAGGATTTTAAGGCGTTGGGTATATGGAAATTACTCTAGAAATATTGGCTATCTTGTTTGTTGTTGCAACGGCAGCAGGCTTTATTGATGCAATGGCTGGCGGCGGTGGGTTACTGACTCTACCTGCATTGCTAGCGGCTGGAGTTCCACCCACGCAGGCACTGGCAACCAACAAACTCCAAAGCTCATTTGGCAGCTTCTCCGCGAGTTGGTATTTCGTGCGCAACGGTATCGTCAGCATCAAAGAGATGCGCCTTGCTATCTTTTGTACCTTTATTGGCTCTGCAATTGGCGCTGAGTTAGTCCAGCACATTGATGCGAGCCTACTGACCAGTGTTATCCCACTGCTGCTTATCGCTATCTCTCTCTATTTCCTGTTGGCACCCCAAACTAGAGCGTCTGAAGGAAAACAGAAGATCTCTGAGGCGATGTTTGCTCTGTGTATTGGTGGCGGCGTGGGTTTCTATGATGGCTTTTTTGGCCCAGGAACAGGTTCTATCTTCACCGTCTGCTTTGTTGCTATTGGTCACTTCTCGTTAGTCGATGCTACGGCGCGTACTAAAGTACTTAACTTTACCTCGAATATCGCTGCCTTAATTTTCTTTATTTTGGCTGGTTTGCCTATTTGGGAGTTGGGATTAGTGATGGCGGTCGGTGGATTTATGGGCGCTCAGCTTGGCGCTAAAGTGGTGGTGACAAAAGGGCAGAAATGGATTCGCCCCCTTGTGATCGTGATGTCGATGCTAATGGCGTCTAAACTGCTTTGGGAACAGCATCAACAATGGATTCTATCAGTGTTTTAACTCGTGGAGACTGGTAACTATTTGGTCTGACACAGATATGAATCGGCCGAATCAAGCCTGCTAATTCGGTGAAGCTATACAGATATTGAGGCTCAATATTGAGTGTTTTTACGATAGAGAGCGGGATCAACGCTGGCCCAGTCCCGCCCAATGCAAGTTGCGCCGCTGCGGTGTAGGCATCCATCTCCATCAAGGGTTTGATACCAAATTTTTCTAATACAGAAAGTTGATAAGAATTGGCTGGATTGGTCATGTCGTTAGTGATGACCATTGGAGGGAGATCCGTTAGCGGCGACTTACTCACTATGTAAAACGGTTCATCAAAAAGATGGAAGGTCATCAACCCATGATGTGGTGGCAGTAAGCCAGCACACAACCCCAAGGTCGCCTTGCCGGACTGCACCCGTTCGATAATTCTCGGCGTGTGGTTGGTGGTAATGGTGATGTACTTATCTTGCTGGATAAATTGGCCCATCATCTCACCTAAATAACCGGCTATCAGAGACTTATTGCTGTCTAGGGTGATGAGAGTGGTATCTTCCAACTCTTGCTGTTCATAAATAAGCCCACGAAGTTCATTGAATGTCGGGCCAATACTCTCTATTAATGCTATCGCATCTGGCGTGAGTTTTATCTGTCGGCCACTCGGTTCAATGAGCTTTTTACCTAGCTTCTTTTCTAAATTCGCAATCCGTTTGCTGACCGCTGATTGGCTGATATAAAGCAAACTGCCTGTGCGGCTCATGGTCTTTGCTTTACTCAATACCAGTAGAGTTTCGATTCCTTCGAGTAGCATTGGGTTATATTCATGAAATTTGGGAATGATTGTTTCAACTTACCTCAAACAACATTCATTCTCTAGTCTTGAAACTAAAGCTTTGAACCAAGTTAGGTATTTTTAGCTATGCTCGCACGTGTAGCGCGAGAGCATAATAATTGTGTTGGGGAGCTCAAATTAAGAAAGGCTCCTTTACGGAGCCTTTCACTTTGTAACGTTAGCTTATTTGATGGCGAAGGTCGGCAATGATAAATGCCAACGAATAGCGCCAAGCCTTATCAATAGTGTTGAGAACACGCCGGCCAGAAATGCAGTTTCTGAATCGTGCCCCATGCTGATCGCCATGGTATGGAAAGTACCACCAATGATACAAGCGGTCGCGTAGACTTCACTTCTTAGAATCATAGGCACTTCACGGGCAAGTACGTCGCGGATAATACCGCCACCGCAGCCGGTGATGACACCCATGATGATCGCCACTAGTGCTGAATCTTGATAGATAAGTGCTTTTTCTACACCAATGCCAACAAACACCGCTAGGCCAATCGCATCACATACCGGCAATATCCACCAAGCCAGACGTTTCGGGCGTCTTACAATAATCATGGTCAGCAAGCAGGTGGTAATGATGACCCAAAGGTAGGTGGTATCGGTGATCCAAAACACGGGAGTTGCACCCAATGCCATGTCACGAATTGTACCGCCGCCAATCGCGGTTACACTGCCTAAAACAGCGACACCAAAGGGATCCATCTTAAGACGGCCAGCGACAAATACGCCTGAGACGGCAAAAATGGCAGTGCCAAATAAATCGATAATATAAAGCAGCATGGAGTCCATGATACTGGTGCTCTTATAGTTAAAATTGTAGGGACAGGTCGGTGGCGAATTGTACGAAAAAACGCAGCAAATAGTTAGTGATTTTGCCTAGCTCTATCAAAGAAATCGCACACTTGTTGGATCGCTTTCAAAGTTCTCGTTGTCGGGCGATTAATCCAGTCAGAATTGAGGGACCAAATCTGATTTTGAGCGACAGCTGGGATCTCATCTTCCCATGTTTGCCACATGGTTCCATTCTCAATCGCGTGCTGAGAAGTGAAGATTACTTGCGGTTTTCTTAATACAACTTGTTCAATACCAACTTGCGGATAGGGAGAGGCGCTGTCTTCAAAAATATTGTGGCCACCACAAAACTCAAACACCTCACTTGGCCAGTGCCCTTGAGCAACAGTGATGATCGGCTTCTCACTGAGTTGGTAGAAGTAGTTTACTGGCTCGGCATCTTTGTATTTTAGTCTCAACGCGTTGAGCTGCTTTCGGTATTGCTGAGCGTTATTTTCGCCAATACTTGGATCGCTAGCGTATTGGCTCAGTTGTTCAATATTGGTTGCGATACTGTCTAGGCTTTTGGTTTTGGAGTAGTAAATATTAAAACCAAATTGCTCTAGTTTCGCGAGTTCTCTGGGCGGGTTTCCTGCTGGCCACGCAAGAATTAAATCAGGTTGCAGTGCGATGATCTTTTCAACCTTGATGCCTTGATAGTTTGCTACTTTTTCGAGCTTGTCGGCTTGTGGTGGGTAATCACTTCGTTCACTTACGGCTACAAGGTTGTTACCTAAACCAGCGCTGTACGCGAGTTCAGTGGCATGAGGAGCAAGGCTGACCACGCGTTGAGCCGGCTGTACTTTTTCTGGAATCAGTGGTGCTTCTTCTGCAAATGATAAAGGCAGCCATAAGCTGGAAGACAAAATAGTAAGGCTTGTAACAAGTACTGAAGGTTTCACTCTAAATCCCTTGGTGAATAAATAGTAAGGCTAGGCTTTGTAAAAAGATCCAGATAGCGATGCGACCAAAGAGTAGTTTCTGAACCTGAGATAGATGCAGGGCTGATGGTGCGATTCTTCCGCCTAATTTCGCGCGAATGGCTTTAGTGTTGCCGTAAATCGCAGGGCCACCTAATGATAACTCCAGCTTGTTGCCAACGGCCGTGATCAACCAGGCTGGGCCGGGTAGGGGCCAAGAGCGACTTTGGACTAGCATCATTTTAAATGTGTGCGTTGCTTTATCACCACATACGATCATCAAAGCAAACAAACGCATCGGTATAAATTCGAGAATCGCGACTATCTTGATCGCCGTTGAGCCGAATGGAGAAAATTGCTTGCGACTTGGTGACCAAGCTCGAGCTAACTCGACCACAAGGCGATACATTAACGCAGCGATTCCACCACCAATGGCGTACCAGAACAACACACAAACTACGTTACGAGCGTAACCCATGATGATGGTTTCTGTGGCGGCTTTGCCGAGGCCAAGTGACGAAAGTGATTCGGTTTGACGATTGACAATCGGAGCCAGTAACTGACGAGCGGCCGCTTTATCTTCTCGGCCAAGTACTTTGATCAGTTGGTTAGCCAGCTTTTCATTATTGCGCCAATCAATCGCGAGTAATAACAGTGCCAATTCAAACAGTTGAGATTGCCAAACCAATGGTTGCAGTGCCAATAGAATAACCAGAGTTGGCAGTACCATTAACCCCCAGGCTAATGTGCCTGAGATTAAACTTTGGGAATAGTTGTGGTTGTTATTAACCTTGCTTGCTAAAAGCTCAGCAAACTTATGCCATAAGGTCGTGGGGTGTGCGGCATGGGGGATAGGTAAAATTAAATGAAAAAGCAGTGCTCCCCACATCACAAGGAGCACGCCATTTGCAAATACCTGATCAAACAGTGTTTGCATGTCTAGTCGCTTACTTTAGTAGGGCAACCATCTTGATAACCATTTCAGAAGAGCTTTGCGCTGCTAGTGGCAGGAACTCTTCGAAGCTCATTGGTGATTCTTTGTCTGCAACGTCAGAGATTGCACGAACGACCACGAATGGTACTTGGAATTGGTGACAAGCTTGAGCGATAGCAGATGCTTCCATCTCTACAGCAACGACAGATGGGAAGTGCTTGCGGATGAACTCTTGGCGTTCTGCTGTGCAAACAAATGCGTCGCCAGTACAGATAAGACCGCGAACGGCGTGCTTATCTTCCATTTGCGCTAGTGCTTGTTCAGCAACAGCCATCAGTTTGTCGTCCGCTTTGAACGCTGCAGGTTGACCTGCCATTTGACCGATTTCGTAACCGAAAGCTGTAACATCTGCATCGTGGTGACGAACTTCAGTTGAGATAACCACATCGCCAAGGTTCAGTGTTGAATCAAAACCGCCAGCAGAGCCCGTGTTTAGTACTACGTCTGGCTGGTATTCGCTTAGTAGGATTGAAGTACCCACTGCAGCGGCTACTTTACCAATGCCTGATTGAAGCAAAACAACGTCAACACCATTTATCTGACCAGAGAAAAAGGTACAACCGCCTTTATTAACTTCAGTAATGTCTGAAATTGCTGCCTTTAGGATCGCAACTTCTTGCTCCATTGCGCCAATGATGCCGATTTTCATGTGTAGTCTCTTAATAAATAATATTTAAACAGTAGAGCGAAATTGTAGCATGGATAAGAAGTGTCGAGCGACTGCCCAGAGGCACTTCTCATCCGAATAGCAGCGATTTATCTGCGTATTCTTTTATCTATTTGATCAGGCCTTCGCTTTTTAAGCTAGCGCGAAGTTGTTCAGCACGCTTTCGGTTTACGCCAAAATCAGAGTGACCAGTACGAGACTCTGAACGCACGATCAGTTTGCCAGCAGTGATCTTAAGTTCTAAGTCATCGACAAAGCGCATGATGCGAGAAGTACATTCAACACGCAGGTAATCTTCTGTTTTACTCGCGGTTTTCGATCCCGGTAAGGTTAGCGCAACCTGCTCAATCGCATCTAAGTTTGCTGAATCTGATAACTCAAACGCGGCCAAAGCATGCTGCTCACGGTCATCTTGAGTTGATACGCAGTTTGGTTTGTCTCCACAAGGTGATGAAGTTCTGTCTTTCATGTCCGTGATTCCTTGGCTACAAGCGGTTAAAGTCAAAAGAGATAGAGAAAGGAGAGCGGCTTTTTTCATAGTGTTTCCTATGGCGTTGTTTTAGTTTTAATTCTAGTTATCGGTATTGGTTCTTTTGCGATTGTTCTAATTATTTATCGTTGTGCTTGTCATCAAACGTATCTAATTCAAAAAAGGATCCATGATTGGATCCTTTTTTTATAGTAACGGCTTGAGTAATAAAGGAAACCTTATACCCATCACACTTCTAGGTAGTCCAAGATCCCTTCTGCTGCTTTACGGCCTTCATCGATAGCGGTTACCACTAAGTCAGATCCTCGAACGGCATCACCACCTGCAAAGATCTTACTGTTGGTGGTTTGGTATTGAAATTCTTGTTTACCGGGAGCCTTGATGCGACCCCATTGGTCGAGCTCTACACCAAATGGTTTTAGCCACTCCATTGCATGAGGTTGGAAACCAAATGCCATGATAACGGCGTCTGCTTCAAGAACATGCTCACTGCCTTCTACGGGTTCTGGGCGACGACGACCTGCGTCATCGGGTTCACCTAGCGCCGTTTTCACCACTTTGACGCCAGTAACATGACCAGATGAATCGGTTTCCAATGCTAATGGCTGAAGGTTGAACATGAACTTCACGCCTTCTTCTTTTGCATTCTTCACCTCACGGCGAGAGCCTGGCATGTTGGCCTCATCACGACGATAAGCACAGACGACGTTAGCAGCATGCTGGCGAATAGACGTTCGGACACAGTCCATCGCAGTATCACCACCACCAAGCACGACGACTTTCTTACCTTGCATATCGATAAATGGGGTTGGGTTTTCCAGTTCCATGACCTTGTAGGTATTGGAAACAAGGAATGGCAGAGCATCATAAACGCCCGGTGCATCTTCGTTGTCTAAACCCGCACGCATGTTTTTATAAGTGCCTACACCAAGGAAAACAGCGTCGTAACCATCGACCAGCTCTTGAAGTTGAATGTCTTTGCCAACTTCAGTATTCATTCGGAATTCAACGCCCATCTCGCTAAAGATACGGCGACGATTCTCCATGATACCTTTCTCAAGCTTGAACGATGGAATACCAAACGTCAGTAGACCGCCGATCTCCGGATAGCGGTCAAACACAACGGCTTTTACGCCATTACGAACTAGGATATCAGCCGCCGCTAGACCTGCCGGCCCTGCACCGATGATCGCGACCTTTTTATCGGTCCATTCAACGTGAGACATGTCAGGCTTCCAACCCATCTCAAAGGCTTTGTCGGTAATGTACTTTTCAATATTGCCAATGGTTACTGCACCGAAATCGTCATTGAGGGTACAAGAGCCCTCACACAAGCGGTCTTGAGGGCAAACTCGACCGCAAACCTCAGGCAGGCTGTTGGTTTGGTGAGACAGTTCAGCGGCTTCGATAATACGCCCTTCATTGGCAAGCTTAAGCCACTGAGGGATGTAGTTGTGAACAGGACATTTCCATTCACAGTATGGGTTACCACAGTCTAAACAACGGTCTGCTTGCGCTTTCGCTTGCTGTTTAGTGAAAGGTTCGTAGATCTCTACAAACTCAATCTTACGTATCTTGATTGGTTTCTTCGCTGGGTCTACGCGATTCACATCAATAAATTGGTATACATTCTGGCTCATTATTGGCTCCTTCCAATTATTGCGCTTGAACACGAAGTTCAGCTGAGCTGCGGCTTTGGTGGCCGAGCAAGGTGTTCAGATCCGCCGTCTTTGGCTTCACTAGGTAGAACTTTGGAATCCATTCATCAAAGTTCGCCAGAATAGCTTCAGCGTGTACTGAGCCAGTCTCTTCTAAGTGCTCTGCAATTAAGCCACGCAGATGTTCTTGGTGGATAAATAAGTCAGACAGAGAAAGTGCCTCGACCGACTCGTTATTTACTCGGCCTTGGAAGTCTTCGTTCTTATCCATGACATAAGCGAAGCCACCTGTCATACCCGCACCGAAGTTGACGCCAGTTGCGCCAAGAATGGCAACAATACCGCCGGTCATGTATTCACAGGCGTTGTCACCAGCGCCTTCAATCACAGCAACCGTACCTGAGTTACGTACGCCAAATCGTTCGCCAGCCGTACCAGCTGCAAACAGCTTGCCTCCAGTTGCGCCATACAGACAGGTGTTGCCTATGATGGTCGCTTCGTTACAAGTAAATGCGGTGCCTTGGTGAGGCTTGATAACCACTTTGCCGCCAGCCATGCCTTTGCCAACATAGTCATTGGCATCGCCTGTTAGGTAAAGCTCAACGCCGCCTGCGTTCCAAACCGCAAAAGATTGGCCTGCTGTACCGTCGAGATATAACTTGATTGGTGAACCTGCCATCCCTTGGTTGCCGTATCGCTTAGCAATTTCACCAGAGATACGAGCACCAATCGAGCGGTCTGTGTTGATCACGTTGTAGTAAAGGCTGGTGGATTGACGTTTCTCAATTGCATCGAGTGCATCATCCAGAATCTGTTGGTTGAGCTGAGCTTTATCAAATGGTGCGTTTGGCTCGGTCCAAAACAGTGGGTGACCTTCTGGAGATACCGGAGCTTCGAGTATTGAAGATAGATCGAGTTTACTTTGTTTCGCGGTGAGGCCTTGAACGGCTTCAAGTAAATCCGTGCGACCAATCAGGTCCGTGAGTTTTTCTACGCCAAGTTCTGCAAGGTATTGGCGAACTTCATCGGCTAGGCCAGTAAAGTAGTTCACCACCATGTCAGGCAGACCTTTGAAGTATTCGCGGCGTAGTGTTTCATCTTGAGTCGCGACACCCGTTGCACAGTTGTTGAGATGACAAATTCGCAAGAACTTACAACCCATTGCGACCATCGGCGCGGTACCAAAACCAAAGCTTTCAGCACCTAAAATCGCACCTTTAATCACATCAAGACCGGTTTTTAAACCGCCATCGACTTGTAGACGGATCTTATGACGAAGCCCATTAGCAACCAGTGCTTGCTGGGTTTCTGCTAGCCCTAGTTCCCAAGGGCATCCTGCGTATTTTACCGAGGTCAGTGGGCTCGCTGCGGTACCACCATCGTAACCAGAAATGGTGATCAAATCGGCGTAGGCTTTCGCTACACCTGTGGCAATTGTGCCGACACCCGGTTCAGACACTAACTTCACTGAAACCAAGGCTTTAGGGTTAACTTGCTTAAGGTCGAAAATCAGCTGCGCCAGATCTTCGATAGAATAAATATCGTGATGTGGAGGAGGGGAGATCAATGTTACGCCTTGAACTGAGTATCTCAGCTTGGCGATTTCTGCTGTGACCTTATGACCTGGCAGTTGACCGCCTTCTCCTGGCTTCGCACCTTGTGCAACTTTGATTTGTAGAACATCCGCATTGGTTAAGTAATGTGGCGTCACACCAAAACGACCAGAAGCTATCTGTTTGATTCGTGAGTTGCGATCAGTCCCAAAGCGTCGTGGATCTTCACCGCCTTCACCAGAGTTAGAATAACCACCCAAGCGGTTCATCGCCATGGCTAGCGCTTCATGAGCTTCTGGGCTCAAGGCACCAATCGACATGGCCGCCGAGTCGAAGCGCTTAAAGAGCTCGCTACTTGGCTCGACTTGTTCTAGAGGTAGAGGTTGATCGGCTTTTTTGAGGCTCATTAAGTCGCGCAGCATAGCAGCAGGACGAGCATTAACTTGCTTCGCAAAAGATTGATAATCCGATGTTTCACCTGTCTTTACTGCGGTTTGCAAGGTGCTGACTACGTCTGGGTTGTAGGCGTGGTATTCGCCGCCATGTACGTATTTGAGTAAGCCACCATGTTCCAGTGGTTTACGCTTAGTCCATGCTTTACGAGATAGATTATAGATATCTTGTTGGAAGTCGCTAAAGCTAGCACCTTGGATACGAGTCGTTACGCCACGGAAACACAAATCAACGACATCGGTATGTAAACCGACCGCCTCAAATAACTGCGAGCAGCGATACGAAGCAATTGTCGAGATACCCATCTTCGACATGATCTTATACAGACCTTTGTTGATACCGTTTTGGTAATTTTGCAATGCAGTGCGATAGTCTTTATCTAATGAACCATCGTCCAACATTTTGCCCAGAGCTTCATAAGCGAGATACGGGTAAACCGCGGTGGCGCCGAAACCAAGCAATACTGCAAATTGGTGTGGGTCACGTGCGGTTGCTGTTTCAACCACGATGTTAGCATCACAACGTAGGTTGGTGTCTGCGAGTCGAGTTTGTACTGCACCGACAGCCATTGCTGCTGGAACGGGTAGCTTACCTTTCTCTAAACCTTTGTCTGAAAGCACAACCAAAACGGCGCCGTCACGTACATCTTGAACCGCACGATCACACAAGTCGTTGATGGCTTGTTCGAGATCTTTTTCTGCTGGGTCATAGTGCATGCTAAGAATCGTATGGCCATAATGCTTTTGATTTAATTGCAGAAGTTGCTGCATATCAGAATAAAGCAGAACGGGTGAATCAAACGTCACACGGTAAGCATGCCCATCGGTTTCACAGAACACATTCATCTCTTGGCCGATACTGGTTGCCAGAGACATAACGTGTTTTTCACGCAAAGGATCAATCGGTGGGTTGGTGACTTGAGCAAACTTCTGACGGAAATAGTCGGTGATTAGGCGCTCTTTAGAAGACAGCACTGCCATTGGCGTATCGTCGCCCATAGAACCGACCGCTTCTTGTCCCATGTCACCGAGTACACGCAGTACTTGGTCTGACTCTTCGTTGCTCATTGCAAACTGTTTTTGATAGGTCTTTAGGGTGTCATCATCAAAATTACGCTTACCGACTTGGTCATCTGCTAGTGCGGAAAACGGTGTTAATTTGTGAACGTTCTTATCCATCCACTCTTTATATGGGTGACGGCCTTTAAGATCATTGTCGATCTCGTTCGACTGCCATAGCTTACCGCGACGCGTATCAATAACGAGTAATTCACCAGGGCCAACACGTCCTTTCTCTGCCACTTCGTCTGGCGCATAATTCCAGATACCGACTTCAGATGCCAAGGTGATTAGGTTGTCTTTTGTGATCACATAGCGAGCAGGGCGTAAGCCGTTTCTGTCGAGGTTACATGCCGCATAACGGCCGTCAGACAGTACGATACCCGCAGGGCCATCCCACGGTTCCATGTGCTTGGAGTTGAAGTCGTAGAATGCACGCAGATCGGGATCCATGTCTGGGTGGTTTTGCCAAGCGGGCGGCACGAGCATGCGCATCGCTCGGAATACATCCATACCACCGGCAAGGAACAGGTCGAGCATGTTATCTAGGCTTGATGAATCTGAGCCTGTCTCATTCACAAAGGGGGCGGCCGTTTGTAAATCGGGCAGCAGTGGTGAAGAGAATTTATAGGCACGAGCTTTAGCCCACTGACGGTTACCTTCGATGGTATTGATCTCACCATTGTGCGCCAAATAGCGGAATGGCTGAGCCAGTGGCCAACGCGGCTGAGTATTGGTTGAGAAGCGCTGGTGGAACAGGCATATTGCTGATTCCATACGTAAGTCAGCAAGATCGAGGTAAAATCTTGGAAGATCGGCCGGCATACACAAGCCTTTGTAAACCATGACTTGTGTCGAAAGGCTACAAATATAGAAATCTTTGTCTTCTGTGATCTGCTTTTCAATTCGACGACGAGCGATGTAAAGGCGTCGTTCAATATCGCGTTCACGCCACCCTGCAGGTGCTGAGATAAACACTTGCTGAATATTAGGAACGGAATTTTTTGCGATTGGACCTAATACGTCGGTGTTGGTCGGCACGACCCGCCAGCCTGCAACGGTTAAAGTCTCTTGAGCGAGCTCTTTATTGACGATGTCTTGCGCGGATAGCGCTTTGATTGGGTCTTGGCTGAAGAAAATCATGCCGACAGCGTATTGCTTGCCGAGCTTGAAATTATTCTCTTCTGCAATAATTCTGAGATAAGAGTCTGGCTTTTGTAGTAATAAGCCACAGCCATCTCCTGTTTTACCATCCGCAGCAATACCACCACGGTGTGTCATGCGATCGAGGGCTGAAATAGCAGTTCGTACCAACTTATGACTCGGTTGGCCTTCCATTTGCGCTATTAAACCAAATCCACAGTTGTCTTTTTCAAGACTAGGATCATATAGAGCCATTGCAATTCTCCCTTTTGCTTCTCTGTCATCCAGACAGTAAATGACTAACTATTCATATACTTGTTATTTTTTATAAGCTTATAGTTTGTCTTTAGCTAGTTAAAACGTTATTGGTTGTGTTAACAAAACCGATTGGTTTTATTTTCACCAGCTTTACAACGTATAGCTAATTGTGTTTAAGGTCAAGTTCATGGTTAATTATCACGCGTAAACGCGATTAACCACGTAATAATCTAAAATAGTAGAATGATATCAAAGGGATATAAAAGGTGGATGTTAATGGAATTTAACATGTGCCACGAAGGGAATGTCGCAGGAGCCGTAAGGCAGATAGAAAAAAGGCTAGCATCGAGTGCTAGCCAAACATAAAAGTTAGGAAGGGTGTTGCTTTTCCTCTAGGCTAACGTCATCGACGTTAGCCTGAGAAATATTATGCGGAAAGCATGAGTGAATCTGCTTTCGCTTCTAAGTTTGAGTTACCCATTAAGAAGTCATCAATGGCAATTGCACATTCACGACCTTCATTAATACAACGTACAACCAGAGATTGGCCAGTACGCATATCACCAGCAGCGAAAACGCCTTTCTGGTTGGTTGCAAAACCTTCAGAAGCAACGTTACCGCGCTCGTCCAGTTTAATGTCTAGTTGAGCAAGCACGCCTGTTGGCTCTGGGTGTAAGAAGCCCATTGCAAGGAATGCCATGTCACAAGGGATAACACGTTCAGAGTTCGCTACTTCATCAAAACCTGGACGTTCGCCTGGTTTCGCGTCTTGCCAAACGATGTCAGCGATACGAAGTCCGGTTACATTACCGTTATCGTCAGAGATGAACTCTTTAGTCAGGATGTTCCAATGACGTTCACAACCCTCTTCGTGAGAAGTGGTCGTTTTCATGATCATTGGGTATTGAGGCCAAGGCATATTTGCAGGGCGTTTCTCTGGTGGGATCGGCATGATCTCAACCTGAGTAATGCTTGCTGCTTTATGACGGTTTGATGTGCCCACACAGTCAGAACCCGTATCACCACCACCGATAACCACAATGTGCTTATCTTTTGCGTGAAGTTCTTCTGTCTTAAGATCTAAGTCGTTGGCTCGGCGGTTGTTTTGACCAAGGAATTCCATGGCAAAGTGAACGCCTTTCAGCTCACGACCTGGGATTGGTAAATCACGTGGAACCGTAGAACCACCCGTTAGCAATACCACATCAAATTCTTGGCGTAGCTGTTGAGCATTAACATCAACACCGATGTGTTGGTTCACTTTAAACTCAACACCAGCTTCAGCCATTAGGTTGATCTTACGATCAATCACGTCCATACCCAGTTTGAAATCTGGGATACCGAAGCGAAGTAGACCACCGACTTTCTCGTCACGTTCAAATACCGTTACCGAGTGACCAGCGCTGTTTAGCTGCTCAGCTGCGGCTAAGCCAGCAGGACCTGAACCGATAACCGCGACAGTTTTACCTGTACGAGAGCGTGGTGTCTTAGGCTTTGCGTACCCTTCACGGTACGCAGTTTCTACAATCGTTTTCTCGATATTACAGATAGTGATTGGGTCTTGGTTGATGCCAAGAACACAGGCACTTTCACAAGGAGCAGGACAAACACGACCTGTAAACTCAGGGAAGTTGTTGGTAGAGCTTAGAATGTTCCAAGCCTCTTCCCAGCTGTCACGATAAACCGCGTCATTGAATTCTGGGATGATGTTACCAATCGGACAGCCGTTGTGACAGAAAGGTACGCCACAGTCCATACAACGAGAGGCTTGAGTATTGATCTTTTCACCAAACTCTTCGTTAAGTACGAACTCTTTGTTGTCTTCAATTCGAACTGACGGGTCGAGCTTCTTTGGAAGCTCACGACCGTGTTCTAAAAATCCAGTAGGCTTACCCATTATACTGCCTCCACTTCTTCCGTTTGTGCCTGTTGTGCTTCAGCTTTACGCTTTTCAAGAACAGCTTTGTAGTCGCGTGGCATTACTTTAACTAGCGATGCAACACTTGCTTCAAAGTTGTCTAGGAAAGATTGAGCAACTTCACTTCCTGTGAATTCAACATGCTTAGTTAGCATATCCAGTAGAAGATCTTTATCTTCTTGTTCAATTGGATCTAGGTCTACAAGTTCAGGGTTGAGCTTGGTTTCGAAGTCACCCGCTTTGTCCCAAACATAAGCAACACCGCCACTCATGCCCGCAGCAAAGTTACGACCTGTTGAACCAAGGATAATGGCAACACCACCAGTCATGTATTCACAACCGTGGTCACCAACGCCCTCAACAACAACCTTCGCACCTGAGTTACGAACACAGAAACGTTCGCCTGCCATACCGCGAATGAAAGATTCACCTGAGGTCGCACCGTAGAAACATACGTTACCAACCACGATGTTATCTTCAGCAACGATAGAAGATTTCGCATCTGGGTACAGTACCAAAGTACCGCCAGACAGACCTTTACCCCAGTAATCGTTCGCGTCGCCTTCTACTTCGAACTTAACGCCTTTCGCAAGGAACGCACCGAAAGATTGACCAGCACTACCGTGGAACTTAACGTTCATTGGCTGTGGTAAACCTTGGTCTTTGTAAACCTTCGAGATTTCGTTCGACAGCATGGTACCAGCAGAGCGGTCCGTGTTGATGATAGGGAAGCTCGCATTCACGGCTTCGCCTTTCTCAAGAGCTGGAATCGCAGCTTGAATCAACTTGCGGTCTAGAACGTCTTCTAGGTTGTGGTTTTGTTGCGTCTGGTTGTAGATACCATCTTCTTCACGTGCCTGCTCAATGTGCAGTACAGGTGTTAGATCTAGGTTCTTGTACTTCCAGTGGCCGATGTCATCACGAACTTTAAGTTTGTGCGATTGACCAACCATCTCATCGATAGAGCGGAAGCCAAGTTCAGCCATTACTTCACGCAGACCTTCAGCCATGTATTGGAAGAAAGTGACTACGTCTTCTACGCGGCCGTCGAAACGTTCACGCAGAGTCTTGTTCTGTGTAGCGATACCAACAGGACATGTATTCTTGTGACACTTACGCATCATGATACAGCCTTCAACCACTAGAGCTGCTGTTGCTACGCCCCATTCTTCAGCGCCAAGTAACGTTGCTACTGCAAGATCACGTGGTGTTTTCATCTGACCATCAGATTGAACAACGATACGGTTACGTAGGCCGTTTTTCAGTAGTGTTTGGTGCGTTTCCGCTAGACCCAGCTCCCAAGGCAGACCGGTATGACGGATAGAAGACATCGGAGATGCACCCGTACCACCATCAAAACCTGCGATAAGTACCACGTCAGCTTTCGCTTTCGCTACACCCGATGCAATCGTACCTACGCCAGCTTCTGATACTAGCTTCACGTTGACACGACCGTTACGGTTCGCGTTTTTCAGATCGTAGATCAGCTGAGCCAAATCTTCGATTGAGTAGATATCGTGGTGTGGCGGTGGCGAGATAAGACCTACGCCCGGAGTCGAGTGACGCGTTGCGCCGATCCAGTCATCAACCTTATCACCAGGTAGTTGACCACCTTCGCCCGGTTTCGCACCTTGAGCCATCTTGATTTGTAGCTCATCAGCGTTAGATAGGTAGTAAGACGTTACACCAAAGCGACCAGAAGCCACCTGTTTGATTGCTGAACGTTCCCAGTCGCCGTTTTCTTTACGTTCGAAACGTGCTGGATCTTCACCACCTTCACCTGAGTTTGATTTCGCGCCAATGCGGTTCATCGCAACAGCCAGTGTTGAGTGAGCCTCATGCGAGATTGAACCAAAGCTCATTGCGCCGGTTGCGAAACGCTTAAGAATGTTCTCGATTGGTTCTACTTCTGCTAGAGGAATAGAGCCTGCAGGGTTCTTGATGAAGTCCAGTTGGCTACGTAGCGTTGCTGCGTTGTCGCCTTGGTCATCAACTGCTTTTGCGTACTTCTTGAACTGACCGTAATCTTTGTTACGCGTCGATTCTTGAAGTAGAGAAATCGTTTCTGGGTTGAATAAGTGTTTCTCACCACGTTGTTTCCACTGGTAAACACCACCAACATCAAGGATCTGAGCTGGAATTTCACGAGCTGGGTAACCAACACGGTGACGAACCAATACTTCTCGCGCGATATCGTCGATCGTTAGACCTTGGATACGAGAAACAGTACCTGTGAAGTATTTTTCAACCACTGATTTGCTAACACCAAGTGCTTCAAAGATTTGTGCACCGTGGTAAGACTGCAGCGTAGAGATCCCCATCTTAGAGAAGATCTTAAGTAGACCGCCGTTAACACCTTTACGGTAGTTATCGAATAACTCACGTGGGTGTACGTTTGGATCTAGCTTCTTAGTACGTTGCAGTTCAACAATCGTTTCAATAACTAGGTATGGGTTAACTGCGTTTGCACCATAACCGATAAGCGTTGCAAAGTGGTGTGTCTCACGAGCGTCGCCCGTTTCAACAACGATGTCACACTTAGCACGTAGACCTTT
The DNA here is from genome assembly GCF_041467715.1 of Vibrio sp. 10N.247.311.14. NCBI lineage: Bacteria > Pseudomonadati > Pseudomonadota > Gammaproteobacteria > Vibrionales > Vibrionaceae > Vibrio > Vibrio sp. 10N.247.311.14. The sequence goes on along the minus strand of NZ_JBFSVE010000023.1, from coordinate 55,687 downwards.
ACGGATTAGGTGGTGGTGAACCGCGCCAACCGCCAGCATTGCTGGAATAGCGGCATGGTTAGAGTTAACCGCACGGTCTGTCAGTAGGATGATAGAGTAGCCATCAATCACTGCGTCTTCTGCGTATTGGCAGATACGCTTAAGTGCGCGCTCTAACTTACCTTGGTCGCCATTTGCTTGGAATACGATATCCAGCGTCTTCGCCTGAAGGTGCTCGTTATCGATTGCACGCAGTTTTTCTAACTCAGAGTTAGACAGTACTGGAGACTCAAGTTCTACTTTTTGACAGTGCTCAGGTGTTTCAGCAAGTAAGTTCTGGTCTTTACCTAGGTAAGTGTTCAGAGACATAACCATGCGCTCACGAATCGGGTCGATCGGCGGGTTAGTTACTTGTGCAAACAACTGTTTGAAGTAGTTTGAAAGGTGCTGCGATTGGTGAGAAAGAATCGCTAGCGGCCAGTCAGCACCCATTGCAGAAAGTGGCTCGTAGCCTGTTTTCGCAAGAGGTAGAATGATTTCGTTTACTTCTTCAGAACTCACGCCAAACGATTGTTGTTTGTGTAGTAGTTTCTCTGGAGAAGGTTGGCTAAATTCGTTGCTCGCATCCGGTAGCTTTTTCAGGCTCAGAAGGTTCTCTTCAACCCACTTTTCGTAAGGTTGTGCTTTAGCAATGCTGTCTTTCACTTCTTCATCAGAAATGATGCGGCCTTGCTCAAGGTCAGCAACGAAGATACGACCTGGTTGTAGACGACCACGGTACTCAACGTTTTCAGGTGCAATCTCGACAACACCAGACTCAGACGCCATTACTAGGAAGTCGTCTTTAGTTACTGTGTAGCGAGAAGGACGCAGACCGTTACGGTCAAGTGTTGCACCTACTTGAACACCATCGGTGAAACATACTGATGCTGGGCCATCCCATGGTTCCATTACGTTCGCGTGGTACTGGTAGAACGCACGACGAGTTGGATCCATGTTTTTGTTTTCTTGCCATGCTTCCGGGATCATCATCATCAACGCGTGTGGCAGAGTACGACCTGAAAGAACAAGTAGCTCAAGTGCCATATCGAAGTTTGATGAATCCGAACTACCTTCCTGACAGATAGGAAGCAGCATGTCGATTTCAGCTTGTGTAAACAGATCCGATTCTAGGATTGCTTCACGTGCTTTCATCCAGTTCAGGTTGCCGCGAACCGTATTGATTTCGCCATTGTGCGCGATGTAACGGAAAGGCTGAGCTAGACGCCAACGTGGGAATGTATTGGTAGAGAAGCGAGAGTGTACTAGTGCTAGAGCTGTCACCATGGTTGGGTTTTGCAGATCTAGGAAGTACTGAGGAACTTGTTCAGTTGTTAGCTGACCTTTGTACACCAATGTCTTGTAAGACATAGAGTTGATGTAGAAGTCATCACCGATATTTGAAACGCTTTCTAGGCATACACGAACCGTGTAGTTACGTAGAACATACAGTTTACGCTCAAGCTCTTCTGGTGTGATACCAGGGCCGCCAGAAATAAATACGTGTTCAAATTGAGGTTCAGTGCTTAGTGGGTCAGCACCAATCATTGAATTGTCCGTTGGAAGTTCACGGTAACCGATAACTTCTAACTCAAGGCGTTGTGCATTGCGTTCTAGAATGTCACGACACTGTGCACGTTTGTGTTCATCTTTAGGGAAAAGTACAACACCAACACCATATTTTTCAAAAGATGGCAGCTTAATTCCAAGCTTTACGGCTTCTTCTAGTAAGAATTCGTGCGGCTTCTGTAGCAGGATACCTGCACCATCACCAGAACACGGATCGCAGCCTTGGCCGCCACGGTGTTCCATACGTGCAAGCATATCGAGTGCTTGAGTTACTACATCATGAGATTTGCGATTCTTTAGATGCGCAACAAAACCGATACCACAAGCGTCATGCTCCAATTCAGGAGTATACAGACCCTGTGAGTTCTGCTCTTGATCTACCATAGATACATCCTTCCAGTTAAATCTAGGCGCAACTTATTTGTATAAAGTCAGCCTTGTCCTTTTATATTTATGGGTCTAAACCTGCCTATGCTGGCGGTTTGAATCCTTTCCGTATCTCGCAGGAAAAGTATTGCGAGAAAAACAATCCTTAGTGATACCTGTTTATTTTTAACCACAAACTAGTGGTTTATATAGGTGGGAGTTAGATATCACCGACTTATTAGCAAGTTTTCGTTGTAAGTAAATACTCAAAAATAGCCAATATGTGTAAGTATCCTACAATTTTGTCTAGGCGAATTGCAATGAAAGTTGACCCATGTAGACCATTTTTTTCGTTTTATTTTGAATTTAATGCCTAACAAATGTGCAACATTAGGCAAATAGAGCCGATTTTTTGCATGTTTATTGATATTTGTTAGGTTGCTCGCAAAAAGCCTTGAGTAAACTAATTGGTCGAATTTTGCAGGGATGTAATTTTTTTTCAAAAAAGACTGATATTCATTCTTATTTACTTGAGTGCTTTGAAAATATGCAATTACACGAGTTGGTCAATACTATCGGCCAAGACCTTCAACGCCGTTATGGCGAGAAGGTTCACAAGCTGACGCTTCATGGTGGTTTCAGCTGCCCAAACCGAGACGGGACAATTGGCCGTGGAGGTTGCACGTTTTGTAACGTGGCTTCCTTTGCCGATGAACAAACTCAGGTTCAGAGTATTGCAGAACAACTAAAAGATCGTGCGGGTGAAATTGCTCGTGCTAAGAAGTATCTGGCTTACTTTCAGGCGTACACCAGCACTTATGCTGAGGTGCAAGTGCTCAAGAATATGTATGAAGAGGCGCTAAAAGCACCCGGTGCAGAGATCGTCGGCCTTTGTGTTGGTACGCGACCAGACTGTGTGCCTGATGCGGTGTTGGATCTGTTAGCGGGCTACGTTAAACAAGGCTATGAGATTTGGCTCGAGCTTGGCCTGCAAACCGCCAATGATAAAACCCTCAAGCGAATTAACCGCGGCCACGATTTTGTAGTGTATGAAACGATCACCCAACGCGCACGCGCTTTAGGTATCAAGGTGTGTACTCATCTGATTGTTGGCCTACCAAAAGAAACCAAAGCGGATAACCTTGAAACCTTAGACAAGGTATTAGCCGTTGGCACCGATGGTATTAAGCTGCACGGCCTTCATATAGTAGAGGGCAGTACCATGGCTAAGGCGTGGAAGGCCGGAAAGCTAGAAGCCCCAAGCCTTGAAGAGTACATCGATATCGCGAGTGAGATCATTCAACGCACGCCTGCGGACGTGGTTTATCACCGTGTTTCTTCAGCGGCGAGACGCCCAACCTTACTTTCTCCTTTATGGTGTGAGAACCGCTGGTTAGCGATGACTGAAATAGGTCGTTCGTTGGATAAAACCGGTGCTCAAGGCATCAAAACGGGCTCTGCATTCGAGTACACGTTGCCTGTTTTAAACGCGGCCAATTAATAGAAATGGGTGACTGTAGGTAACAGCAGATAAAACCAATAAATAGTGGTAACATTTCCCTAGCAGATTTTATGGTATAGATTGAGAGTAAATGGAACTGGTAATGACTTGGTTGTGGGACAGGGCGTATGGCTACGGTATTTATATCGTTGTTGTATTGCTGATTGCTCTCATCTGCTGGCATCTCTATTCTCGTTATCAGTCGCATATCGAAACGCTTCTACTTGCTACCCCGTCGCCACTCTACTTTGTTGATGTTCGAAGTGGCGAAATACTCTATGCCAATCGCCAAGCCATGCAGTTGCTTGGTATCCGCCAAATCGGTGTTAATTTTCGCTTTCCTACTGTGGAAAGCGAGAACAGCTTTCGTCACTACTTAACCAACCACATCAACTCTCGAGCCTTCGAGCAGGTCTCCCTGTGGGCGCTTTCTGAATTTGAGTCGTTCAAGATCAACTTGATCGGTCGTAAGATCCATTTTAGAAATAAGCAGGCTTGGATGATTCACGCCTCACCTTATAAAAACACTAACGAAGAACTGTCCCAAGAAGTTCGAGAACTGAATGTTGCTCGTACCGCTTTGGATTCTTTGTCTGAGCTGATCTACGTGAAAGATCAGAAAGGTCAGTTAGTGACGAGTAATCGCTCGTTTAAAAAGTTTTGGCATGGTCGTGCTGAAGAGGGCACCCTGAGTGTTTCTGGTGGAGTATTAAAAGGTCGTGTAAGTGAACGCTCTTGGACTACAGATCAAGATGGAAAAAGCTGCTTGCTTGAAACCTACCAAAGTGTGCTGCTTTCCCAAGATGGAGAAACCATCGGCACGCTCTCTATTAGTCATGATGTGACCGATTGGCATGACATGCAGCAGAAACTGCGTGGCGAGATGGAGAAGCGAAAAGATACCGAAGTGGCACTTGCGCAGCGTGACACCATCTTGCAAAACCTCCTGGAGGCCAGCCCAGACTCGATTGGTATCTTTAATGAAAACATGGTTTATCAAGCGTGTAATAAACCATTTGTGGCTGCGCTGGGTATCTCTGAAGTCAGTGACTTGATCGGTAAACGTTTACAAGATGTGGTGCCACATAGCATCTATACGCGAATATCAGAAACCGATCATCAAGTGCTTCATCAAAGTAAATCACTGCGTTATATCGACAAAGTGGTCTCAAGTGATGGAACATTTACTTGGTATGATGTAGTCAAATCACCGTTTAGAGATCCAGCATCGAGCACTAATGGTGTGTTGATCATGGCGCGTGATATTACAGAGCGTTATCTAGCAGAACAAAAGCTTGAAGAAGCCAACCTTGAACTTGAACGCCTCAGCTTTATGGATAGCCTGACTAAAGTGTCTAACCGACGTCGTTTCGATGAACAGCTTTCGACACTATGGCATTACCATGTGCGTGAGAGGCTACCATTGACGATCATGCTGTGTGATATCGACTTTTTTAAAGGCTATAACGATTTTTATGGTCACCAGCAAGGTGATGATGCTCTGATTCAAGTTTCGCAGGCATTCAAGCAAGTACTCAGTCGCTCGTCTGATTGCGTGGCTCGTTATGGCGGGGAAGAGTTCGGCTTTATTTTGCCAAATACGACTACGGATGGTGCGCTTCTTGTTGCAAGTCGTATTCATGATGAAGTACTTAAGTTAGGTCTGATACACGAAAAATCAGCGGTCTCTGAATTTATCACGGTGAGTATTGGCATTATTTCTTATATTCCATCACCTGATGACGAAATGGAGTCCGCAGTTGCGATGGCTGACAGTGCACTCTACCAAGCTAAATCTGACGGTCGAAATCGTTCAATGGTACATCCTTCTTCAATTAGCTAGTTCTATAAATTTATGGTTGGGTTAACCTGTCTTTTTGGGGTTGCTTAGCACTATCTTGATTGGTTACCACTATATTGATTGTTTGACCATGATATTGCTGCGGATCTCTTGCTGCGTGTGATGCAGCTAGCTTACCTCCTATCTTCAAACAGGGTAGAATGTTGCTAGTCTTATCGCATGGAGCGCTAAATGAAACCCATGAAAAATCTCGCTCAGTATTACGTAGATCTACTCGTAAAACTGGGGATTGTCCGCTTTTCTATCTTACTCGCCTTAGCGCTTGTTGCCCTCGCTGTTGTTGTGCAAGTCGGTATTACCCTCGCACTCAAAGGCAATGTTGATGACATCGACATTGTCCGTTCAGTTTTCTTCGGTTTAGTGATCACGCCTTGGGCGGTTTATTTTCTGTCAGTGGTCGTGGACCAGTTGGAAGAATCACGTCAAAGGTTAGCGAAATTGGTCTCTAAACTTGGCGACATGCGTGAGCGAGACCAAGAACTCAACAATAAAATGCAGCTCAATATCGAGAAGCTTAATCAAGAAATTGAAGAGCGTGAAAAAGCGGAAGAAGCGCGCGCAGAAGCAATGCAAGATCTCGAAAACGAGGTGTTCCAGCGCGAGCGTACTCAGCTTGAACTCGCAGAACGTACTGCACTGTTACGCTCGTTTATCGATGCCTCGCCTGACCTTATTTACTACCGTAATGAAGATGGTGTGTTCTCTGGTTGTAACCGTGCGGTTGAAGAGCTCACTGGTAAAACAGAAAAAGAGCTAGTTGGTTTAACTCCTTGGGATGTTTACAGTAAAGAGGTCGCTCAGCAAGTTGTTGAAACCGATAAGAAAGTATTTGCTGACAACCAAGCATTGACTTATGACCAATGGCTTGAATACCCAGATGGCCGCAAGAGTTACTTCGAACTGCGTAAAGTGCCTTTCTACAGCAAAGATGGTCGTCACTTGGGCTTGGTTGGTTTTGGCCGCGATATTACTGAACGTAAAGAGCATCAAGAGTCGTTAGAAAAAGCCAGCCGCGATAAGACCACCTTTATCTCAACTATTAGCCACGAGTTAAGAACGCCGCTCAACGGCATCATTGGCTTGAGCCGCATGCTGCTTGATAGCCAACTGACCACCGAACAGCGCAAGCAGATGCAAACCATCAAGGTGAGCGCGGTGACACTGGGTAATATCTTCAACGATATTATTGATATGGATAAGTTCGACCGCCGTAAGCTTGAACTCTTCCCTACGCCTATTAACTTTGAAGATTTCGTTGTCGAGATCGAAAGTATCTCTGCGTTGATGGCTGAGCAGAAAGGGTTAAGGTTCGATCTAGAAAGATTGTCTGATCTTCCAGCTGCTGTTGAGGTGGATGGTACTCGTCTTAGACAGGTACTGTGGAACCTTGTTAGTAACGCGATGAAGTTCACCAAAGATGGTGGAGTGGTGATGACAGTCAGCGCCGACATTGATGGTGACTTTGCCAACATTACGATGGAAGTGGAAGATACTGGTATTGGTATCCCTGAAAGTGAAATCGAGAAGATCTTCGCGATGTACTATCAGGTGAAATCGGGCACGGACAACTTGCACGCTGTCGGCACGGGTATTGGTCTCGCTGTCTCTCAACAGCTAATTAATATGATGGATGGCCACATTGAAGTCATCAGTGAAGAGGGCTTTGGCAGTACCTTTACGGTTTCGATTCGAGTTCCAGTGAATCACGATACTCAGGCTCTGATCAAAACGCCAAGAAAACAGTCGAATCTTAAGATCTTTATGGTCGAAGACATTGAACTCAATATCACAGTGGCTCGCTCTCTACTTGAAAGCCTTGGCCATGAAGTGACAGTCGTGATGACGGGTAAAGAGGCGCAAATTGCTTTCAATCCTGAAGACTATGATTTGGTGTTGTTGGATATCCAACTGCCAGATATGACGGGTTTCGATATTGCTCAATACTACCGCGAGAAATACAGCCAGCTACCGCCTTTGGTGGCGTTAACTGCGAACGTATTAAACAACAAGCAAGAGTACTTCCAGAAAGGCATGGACGAAGCGATCAGTAAACCTTTGTCGGTTCGAGCTATCCAAGATGTCATCAGTGAACTTATCGAAGATGCACCAGAGGTAATTGAGAAGGTAGCGGGCACCGATAAGGTTGAGAGCATTGATAAAGTCGACGCGAGTAAGCCTGTTCTTTCAGAAATTGATACCACTTTGCTTGATATTGATATGCTAGAGTCTTATGTTGATATTGTTGGACCGAAACCGGTTTTGGATAGCATCGCGATGTTCGAAGATATGATGCCGGAGTATATGGAAATATTGAACTCCAACATGGTCGCGAAAGATAAAGCCAGTATCGTTTCTGAGGCACATAAGATTAAAGGTGCTGCAGGTTCTATTGGTCTGAAACGCATCCAACAAGTTGCCCAGAAAGCTCAATCTCCAGATTTGCCTGCGTGGTGGGAGAACATTTCAGATTGGGTTGATGAGATAAATAACGAATACCAGAATGACATTGAAGTTTTAAAGAGTTGGTTAAATCAAAGGTAGAAGAATAATGAAAAAATTAGCATTCGCCGCATGTGTAGTGGCATTAGCGGGTTGTTCTGCGCCACAAGTAGAATGGCAGCAAGATAATCAAGTCGAAGTATCTGCAGCAACAGTTACCATGAAAAGCAACCTTTGGCACAACAAGATGCCAACGATTGGCGAGACTCAAGATAAGACCCTACATGGTGCTATCTACCTAGAGTCAGACTCACAACTGCCAGCAACGCTTGCGGTTGAAAGTGTTACGGTTAAACAGGGTGCAGACACCTTGTTGGTAACGGCTGACGATCTTGATTTAAGAACACACAGTGAAACTCAATGGGAAGTCGCGTTTGTATGGCAGCTAGAAATCGACAGTGACAAGCCTGTTGATGTGGCGGTGGAACTTAAAGATGGCGAAACCGTGAAGTGGTTAGTAGAGAAAGACGTTAAGGTGGATACGGTTTACTAAAATCTTATCCAATTAAGAACAATAAAAAAGGGAGAATGCGTTGGCATTCTCCCTTTTTAATAACTATTGATGACGCTTCTAGTGTTCAAAACACTTACTGGTGAGTAGTGCTAAATGGTAAGAGGCGCGAATCGAATTAGTCTTCTAGGTCACCACAAAAGCGGTAGCCTTCACCGTGAATCGTTGCGATGATTTCTGGCGTACCAGAAACAGATTCAAAGTGCTTACGAATACGACGGATTGTTACGTCTACAGTACGATCGTGTGGCTTAAGCTCACGGCCAGTCATCTTCTTAAGAAGGTCAGCACGTGTTTGGATCTTACCTGGGTTCTCACAGAAGTGAAGTAGAGCACGGAACTCTGAACGAGGTAGCTTGTAGCCTTCGCCATCTGGGCTAACCAGAGAACGACTGTTGATATCTAGTACCCAACCGTTGAACTCATACTTCTCAACGCTACGCTTCTCTTCTTGAACAGAGCTTGTGCTCATTGAACGGTTCAGAAGGTTGCGTGCACGGATAGTCAGTTCACGAGGGTTGAAAGGCTTAGTGATGTAGTCATCAGCGCCGATCTCTAGGCCAAGGATCTTATCAACTTCATTATCACGACCAGTTAAGAACATAAGCGCTACGTTTGCTTGCTCACGTAGTTCACGCGCAAGTAGTAGGCCATTCTTACCTGGAAGGTTGATGTCCATAATTACAAGGTTAACTTGGTTGTCAGATAGCACTTGGTGCATCTCTTCACCGTCGCTAGCCTCAAAAACAGCATATCCCTCTGCTTCAAAAATACTCTTTAGAGTGTTACGAGTTACTTGCTCATCTTCAACGATAAGAATCTGCGGGGTTTGCATTTGGCGGTACCTAAATTTGTGACGAAACTGTGCTAATAGAATAAATTCTAGGCAAAAACATAACATACAGGTAATGTATTTTTGATGATAACTTAAAGTTTTCAAAAAAACACTTACTTCCAGCTATCTGCCTTCCTTGAAGTATTGCCCAATAACGTAGATCCAGTACGCCTTTCAATCATTCTTTTAGTGATTGGAGTGGATTCTATAATGTTAACAGCATGCTAACAACGCGAGAATGTTAATTCCATTCACTTTGTTGATTTACATCAATTGCCGTATCGCAACAAACTTTAATAGTATGGCTACAACTTAACCAATGTTATGGTGACTATTTAGCACCAAAACAAGAATGATTATTCGAGATGCTTCTCACATCTTGCCTGCTAAAGACCGGATTATGAACCAAGGAAGCTGAAAGCTGTCTTAAGAGTCTAGTAGATAAATATGCTCAATCAACCTTTATTGAGTAATAAATTGAGCATAGAACAATGAAAACAAAGGATTAATTTTAATAACATATAAAAGCATAGAGGCTAGCCTGACATAACCGGTAACGCCTTACTCACGGAGGATATATGCACGATATAACACCCGACTTGTGTGATGAGTTTGAAAGCGAAGTCACCCTACTGAACATGCCATTGCAGAACTTCGGCCAACGTGGTGCGTTCTTTGGAAAAATTGTAACAGTTCGTTGTTATCACGATAATTCCAAGGTTCGCGAGGTTTTAGAGACCGACGGCTGTGGCAAAGTGCTTGTCGTTGACGGAAATGGCTCATGCCAGAAGGCGCTGCTTGGCGATCAACTCGCTATTCTCGCGATAGAAAACGGTTGGGAAGGCGTGATTGTAAACGGTGCGGTGCGTGATGTAGGCATGATGTCGCAAATGGACCTTGGCGTTCAGGCGTTAGGTGCATCGCCATTCAAAACAGAGAAACGCGGTGTCGGCCAAGTGAATGTGACACTCTCTATACATAATCAACTGATTCAGCCTGGTGACTATATTTATGCCGATTGGAATGGCGTGTTAATTTCATCTGAGCTGTTAATTGAATCGTAACTGACTCAAATTGAATGCCGTTGATAGATTAGAACGGGGAATGGTTTGTGATGTACTAAAAGTTTGGATCTCAATCCGCACTAATCTGTTAATAAAGAACAAGCTAAAGAGACTAAAAGCGAAACCCTAGTCCCACTTCAACACCTTGCTGCCACTCTTCATAATCAAGGGTGGCATGCAAATCTAGGTTATCTGTTAGTTGCACTCGGCTGGAAACCTCTGCGGCTACCGATTTCTCATTGTCTTCGGTCTCGTCTTTATAGGTGTGTAGAGAACTGTTAAAAGAGACTCTTTCTGAGAACTGATAACTGACACCACTCAAGAATCCACTTTCCTGTTTCAGTGCCGCACTATTGATACGTGTACCGACGTAAAGATCCACATCTGAAAACAAGCTATAAGAGTAGCCACTGTCTATCTTCCAAGTATCGAAGCTTTCACTCGACGCGTTTTGTGTGGAGATAAAGAATTTATGAGAAGAACTATCGATCTGGCTGGGTAGTAGAGGCAAGCTATTCGCTGAACAAACAACAGGCATAGCAAAAGCCAAAAGAATAAGTAATCTCTTCATTTGCCACTCCTGATGTCATTATTATTGTTCTTCGAACGTTATCGTTCAATTAAAGCACAGAACTTGTACGTTCGCTGCACAATCGATATAGCATTTTGTTATGACTATATATGCAATTGATCACTCTTGCCTGTTCAATGAGTAAATCCAGTATCTTAAGTGAAGGTTTATGCAGGGTGTTTTATCCCTTAAATGACGGTTTGCTCTGAAAAACGGTGCGAATGTAAAAAAAACGCAACTTTTCATTGACGTCCAGTGGTAAAAATTGATACACGTAGAGTAAAGCACAAGCAGAGAATTTGATATGCAGCACGTAAGCCACCTAGTAATGACCACAACCATTATTATTACCGACATTAACATTGTTGGGGCAGGCTGCTAAGTAACGGATTTAAAAAAAAAGGCCTGTATCCAACAAGATACAGGCCTTTTTTTGTACCATTTTTATGACTTATGGAGAAAGGGATGCGCGTTTTAAAGTTTGGAGGTTCATCATTAGCTGATGCAGATCGTTTTTTACGAGCGGCTGATATCATCGCTAATAATGCCCAGCAAGAAGAGCTAGCCGTTGTACTATCGGCTCCAGGAAAAACAACCAATAAGTTGGTTGCTGTAATTGAAGCTGCACTTAAAAATGGTGAAGCAGACGCACAGATTACAGAGATCGAATCCTCATTCGCTGCACTGTTTGCAGATATTCAAACTGTTGTTCCTTCTATTGATGGTTCTGCGTTCCAAGAGCAGGTTGATACTTCTCTTGCTCAGCTAAAACAGTTCGTAAACGGCATTAACCTATTGGGTATGTGCCCGAACCATGTTAATGCTCGCATCATCAGTAAAGGTGAGCGAATCTCAATCCAGTTGATGAAAGCGGTACTTGAAGCGAAAGGCCAACCAGCAAGCCTGATTGACCCAGTTCAATACCTATACGCTAAAGGTGATCACCTTGAAGCTATGGTCGATGTGGATGTCTCTACTCAGAACTTCCGTCAGTCGCCACTGCCTAAAGGTCACGTAAATATCATGCCGGGCTTTACTGCGGGTAATGAAAAAGGTGAGCTAGTCACACTAGGTCGTAATGGTTCTGACTACTCAGCGGCTGTGTTAGCGGCGTGTCTACGTGCTGATTGCTGTGAAATCTGGACTGATGTCGATGGCGTTTACAACTGTGACCCACGCTTAGTTGATGATGCTCGTCTGCTCAAGTCTCTTAGCTACCAAGAGGCGATGGAGCTTTCTTACTTTGGTGCTTCGGTTCTACACCCGAAAACCATTGCTCCTATTGCGCAATTCCACATTCCTTGTCTGATCAAAAACAGCTTCAACCCACAAGGCGCAGGTACTTTGATTGGCCAAGACACTGGCGAAGATAACCTAGCAATCAAGGGTATTACGACGCTAAGTGACCTAACCATGGTTAACGTATCAGGCCCAGGCATGAAGGGCATGGTAGGTATGGCGAGTCGTGTATTCGGCGCGATGTCTTCTGCTGGCGTTTCTATTGTCCTTATTACTCAATCTTCTTCTGAGTACAGCATCAGCTTCTGTATTGAATCGGCTGATAAGGTGAAAGCGAAACAAGTGTTGTCAGACGCGTTTGAACTTGAACTTAAAGATGGCCTGTTAGAGCCGGTTGAGTTCATGGATGACGTTGCGATTGTAACGCTGGTGGGTGACGGTATGCGCACTTCACGTGGCGTAGCATCTCAGTTCTTCTCTTCTTTAGCTGAAGTGAACGTCAACATTGTTGCTATTGCTCAAGGTTCTTCAGAGCGCGCTATTTCAGCGGTTATCCCTGAAGACAAAATCTCTGAAGCAATCAAAGCGTGTCACGAGAACCTATTTAACTCTAAGCACTTCCTAGATGTATTCGTTGTGGGTGTCGGCGGTGTTGGTGGCGAGCTTGTTGACCAGATCCAACGTCAGCAAGGCAAACTGGCTGAAAAAGGCATCGTGATTCGCGTATGTGGTTTAGCAAACAGTAAAGGTTTGTTGCTAGACAGCGATGGTCTACCGTTAGAGCAGTGGCGTGACCGTATGTCGAGTGCGACTGAAGAGTTCAGCCTAGCGCGTTTAGCGGCTTTGGTTCAACGTAACCACATCATCAACCCAGTATTGGTTGATTGTACGTCTAGCGAAGGTATTGCGGCGCAGTACGCTGATTTCCTAGCGGCTGGTTTCCACGTAGTAACACCAAACAAGAAAGCAAACACAGCAAGCATGGCTTACTACCATCAGCTTCGTGAAGTTGCACGCAACTCACGTCGTAAGCTGATGTACGAGACAACAGTAGGTGCAGGTCTACCGGTCATCGAAAACCTACAGAACCTTATCTCTGCAGGTGATGAACTTGAGAAGTTCAACGGCATTCTTTCAGGTTCACTGTCTTACATCTTCGGCAAGCTTGATGAAGGTATGACACTGAGCCAGGCAACCAATATTGCAAAAGATAACGGCTTCACTGAACCGGATCCTCGAGATGATCTATCTGGTATGGATGTGGCGCGTAAGTTGCTTATTCTTGCTCGTGAAGCAGGCATGGCGCTTGAACTTGAAGATGTTGAAGTAGACCAAGCTCTGCCACCGGGTTTTGATGATTCAGGTACGGTTGAAGAGTTCATGGCTCGCCTACCAGAAGCGGATGCTTACTTCAAAGAGCAGTCAGCTATCGCAGCAGAAGAAGGTAAAGTACTTCGTTATGTGGGTGAAATCGCTGAAGGTAAGTGTAAGGTTCGTATCGCTGCTGTTGATGGCGACGACCCAATGTTCAAGATTAAAGATGGCGAGAACGCATTAGCATTCTACAGCCGTTACTACCAACCAATCCCTCTAGTACTGCGTGGCTACGGCGCGGGTACTGAAGTAACAGCAGCTGGCGTATTCTCTGATGTGATGCGTACTCTTGGTTGGAAATTAGGAGTTTAGGAATGAGTTCAAGTGATATGGATGTTGTTGTTTATGCGCCTGCATCAATCGGCAATGTCAGTGTAGGGTTTGATGTGCTGGGGGCAGCTGTGTCTCCAGTGGATGGCACGCTGCTAGGTGACCGAGTTATGGTTAAAGCCGGTGATGAACCATTCTCACTTAAAACTGCAGGCAGCTTTGTTTCTAAGCTGCCAACTGAAGCAAAAGAAAACATCGTTTACGACTGCTGGGTGGTGTTCTCGAGAGAGCTTGATAAAAAAGGCGTTACGCTAAAGCCTTTAGAAATGACACTAGAAAAGAACATGCCTATCGGTTCAGGTTTGGGTTCTAGTGCATGTTCAATCGTCGCGGCACTGGATGCGCTAAACCGTTTTCACGGTCAGCCCCTGAATGAAACTGAACTGCTTGCTCTGATGGGTGAAATGGAAGGCAAGATTTCAGGTGGTATCCACTACGATAACGTTGCGCCATGTTACCTTGGTGGTGTGCAGCTCATGCTTGAAGAGCTAGGCATCATCAGCCAAGAAGTACCGTGTTTTGACGACTGGTACTGGGTAATGGCTTATCCGGGTATTAAGGTTTCAACGGCTGAAGCGAGAGAGATCCTACCATCTCAATATCGTCGTCAGGATATTATTGCTCATGGTCGTCACTTAGCGGGCTTTATCCACGCGTGTCATTCAGGTCAACCTGAACTGGCGGCGAAGATGATCAAAGACGTGATCGCTGAACCATATCGTGAGAAACTGCTTCCAGGGTTTGCTGATGCTCGTAAATACGCGCTGTCAGCTGGGGCACTGGCTACTGGTATTTCTGGTAGTGGTCCAACTCTATTTAGCATTTGCAAAGAACAAGATGTCGCCGAGCGTGTTGCACGCTGGTTAGAACAAAATTACGTACAAAATGAAGAAGGATTCGTTCACGTTTGTCGCCTAGATAAGCAGGGTTCGATCGTTACAGGAAGTGAGTTATGAAACTGTACAACATCAAAGAAAATGATGAACAAGTCTCTTTTGGCCAAGCCGTTCGTCAAGGCTTAGGCCGTAATCAAGGTCTATTTTTCCCATCTGAACTGCCAAAGTTTGATGATATCGATGCGCTGCTAGCAGAGGACTTTGTCCCTCGTAGCTCAAAGATTCTGTCAGCATTGATTGGTGATGAATTACCAAAAGAACAGATCGACCAAATGGTGGATGCAGCGTTCCAATTCCCTGCACCAATCAACCAAGTAAAAGACGGCGTTTACGCGCTTGAGCTTTTCCACGGTCCAACACTGGCGTTTAAAGATTTCGGTGGCCGCTTTATGGCTCAATCTTTAGCAGCTGTTTCTGATGGTGGTCAAATCACTATCTTAACGGCAACATCAGGTGATACTGGTGCGGCGGTTGCGCATGCTTTCTACGGCATGGAAAACATCAATGTTGTGATTCTTTACCCGAAAGGCAAGATCAGCCCACTGCAAGAGAAGCTGTTCTGTACGCTTGGCAAGAACATCCACACTGTGGCGATTGATGGTGACTTTGATGCGTGTCAGGCTCTAGTTAAAGACTCATTTGATGACGCTGAACTGCGTAAAGAGATCGGTCTTAATTCGGCAAACTCGATTAACATCAGCCGTTTAATGGCTCAGATCTGTTACTACTTTGAGGCGGCTTCTCAGCTGACTAAAGAGCAACGTGAAAACCTCGTTATCTCTGTACCAAGTGGTAACTTTGGTAACCTAACGGCTGGTCTATTGGCTAAAGCGCTAGGTCTACCTGTTAAGCGTTTTATCGCAGCAACTAACGAAAATGACACTGTTCCTCGTTACCTAGAAACAGGTCAATGGGATCCAAAACCGACTGTTGCGACAACATCGAACGCGATGGACGTAAGCCAACCAAACAACTGGCCTCGTATCGAAGAGCTTTGCCAACTGAAAGGTTGGGGCTTAGATACACTAGGCAAAGGTAAAGTATCTGACGAGCAGAGCGCTGAGTCAGTTCGCGACCTAAAAGCACAAGGTTACCTATGTGAACCACATGGTGCGATTGCTTACCGTCTACTGGAAGAGCAACTGCAAGAGAACGAAACTGGCTTGTTCCTGTGTACAGCACACCCAGCGAAATTCAAAGAAGTGGTTGATGACATCCTAGGTTCTGATATCGAACTGCCTGGCCCGCTAGCAAAACACGCGGCGATGGAATTGTTGTCTGAAGATCTTGATAACGATTTTGAAGCGCTAAAAGCTGTGCTTCGTCGAGTTCAACCGTAACGTCCATTTGTTTTTCGAACAAATAAAAACGGCGCTCAATGAGCGCCGTTTTTGTATTCTAATTTAAGCTCTAAAAATTATAGAGACTCAGTGAACGTACGTGCGATAACGTCACGTTGCTGTTCAGTTGTTAGAGAGTTGAAACGTACAGCGTAACCCGATACACGGATAGTTAGCTGTGGGTAGTTCTCTGGGTGAGCAACTGCGTCTTCTAGCGTTTCACGCTTAAGAACGTTAACGTTTAGGTGTAACGTTGCGACTCCAGTATGACTTAAAATATTGTTTATATAGATCTATAAAATCATGACTTATGTTCTCTTGAAGAAGATAGCCATATAGAGATTTTAAGTTTTATTCATTTTAGTTGATTGAGTGTCCGTGCTCCCAAATTATGATCTAATATATGCGCGATAAATATTGTTGATCTTACGATTCATCGATGACGTTTCCTGCGAGAACTCTCTATCATAAAATGATTCGCCATAGTCGAGGCTCAGGTTATGACGTTGACTACCAGTCAAACTATTCCAGCTCGATACGTATGTGAATATTGATTTTAGCAGTTGATGGAAAACATCTAGGTCGGCTACTAAAGTAAATGTCATTAGAGACTGAGGAGAGCCCTCACTAGTTTGATATCTTATAAAATTTAGCTTTAAATGATCTCTGCTCAACCTTGAAGTGATTAACTCAACTTTGGTATTCAAAATACGCAACAAACTGTCATTGATTGTTTGATATCTAGGTTCAAAATTTTTGGTTATACGTGGGTTAGTCAACATAAGGATCTCCTCTGTGGTAAACATAATTAGACCACCACGATATGCTTGCTTTTTGTCCAAAAATAAAAGCAGCGCGATCAATATAGGTAGATCTGAGAACATCATAATTTGATACTTCTCGGCAGAACTAAGAGCTGTGTATTCAAAACGAAACTTTAACTCATCCTCGTTGGGATGCGATACGTCATAAATCAATTCGTTGAAGGCTTTTGAGATGGGCTCATTTGGTAATCGCCACGCCAATTCTTCTAAAACTGAAGGCACTGTGGTCATATTACTAGCTAGATGACGATGCGTGACTCTAGATCCATGAATCAGCTTCTGTGGGCAAGTTGAGTTCAGAGCAGACTGTTTATAAGGAGTTAAATTTGGATCTGTAGCTTTAACGGACAATAGTTCACTAATAGGTTCATTCGTTGAAGATAGGAGATGATTTTTCGTTGGGATCGACATTTTGCCCTCAAAAAGCGGCCAATACTTCCACTTGTTGATGGTATTGTCAATTGTTGTTCGTGGATGAGAGTACTATCATCTCTTTACCCGATCAGGTGTATAATAAATATTTTGAATCATACACTTATTACGCAACCAAAGTTTGGTCACCAAACCTTGGTTGCGTGAGTTTTCGATTCAGAGCTTATAAATGACCCAAACTTTAGTAGCGTCGTAGATGACATACAATGCCTAGTAGCGCAGCTGTATTTACTCATCAATATTGGGCATCTGGAGTTACCTCTATTAATGATTCCTAGCACACTTTCCCCCCAAAGCTTGTTAGACCTTTTTCAATAAGAAAACTGCTAGCTTGATTTATCCCTATCTATGCTAATGTTTCAACATGGCACACAGAACAAACACAAAAACCTTCGTATATTCAATCCAGTATTTAGGTATGCTTGGGGGGAAAAGGATGTGATAAACATCCAACATCGACATATTGAGCTGTTAGGCATTTGCGTTAAAACACTCCAAAAACAGCAAGTACTCTTGAAATATATACAATGATTTAGAGTCGAAAAAATCATAAATATAGGCAAGCATTATGAGTGAAAAAGAAGAAGTAGTATTGAAAATACTGGATTACCTAAATGAAATTGAAGTGCGTGCTACTTATGGCGCTGTTGCTGAGGTGTTGGGAGTATTACCTCGCTCTGTTGGACAGCAGTTTTTAGGTGAAAAGCGACCATATGCTTCTTGGGTTGTTCGTGAAGACACGGGTTTACCTACAGACTATTTGGAAGACCAACTACATCCTAAGTTACTTTCCAAGAAAAGCCTTATAAAGTCTGGTTCTGTGTTGAGGCGTAACATCGGACTGAGCCAGAGTATCTAACAAGGCGTTAGCATTCAGGAGCAATATGAATATTTTTGAGGTTGACTATGGCCTTGGCCCATTAATCGATGTAGAGGAAACGATCCAAGCAGGTATCGCAAAGTTGTTTGAGAGGAACCGCACTGAACCTTGGTTCGATGGGGTGTGGATGAACGAATACGGTGAAGTTCTTTACGGCTCTTTGCTTGTTTCAGCTCAAGCTTACTGCATCAGTAGCTTACGAGATATTAACGAAATCCGAGTCAGCTTAGGGCTCAATAAATTGACCAAAGAAAAAGCATATCAAAATCACCGTGTAAAAGTTCAGGGTTATTCTCTAATAGAGATGGTTAATTGTACTGCCAATTATTTCAAGCACCGAGATGAGTGGAGCGATACTTGGCCTGATAATTACACTACACGTGTTCTAACAGCATTCTCAATGGACTGTGAATTTCTGATAAATGAATTTCAGGGGTTAATTGACTCAGAATATGGTTATAAAACACTTTCCGACTTAGTTTCAGAGTGGAGAAATGATCTAATTGATCAATCGAAAAATGAAAGCTAACAAGGCGTCAACTAAATTGAGGCAATTATGAAGTACTTTAGTGATCAAGAAAGAGGTACTACGCCTCGAACAAACAATGAGATCCCGCACAATGTTTGGTGTGGGCTCGTTGCTTTAATTCAAAAGCTAATCAATACGGGATATTTTGGAGAAAATTTTCCAGAGCTTTGCCTTGATGGACAAGGGTGCTGTGGTACTGATGAGACAGGGTTTACCTTTGCTCTAAAAGCTGAAATATTGGGAATTGAATACCCACTTGTTACAGAAAAAGACGAAAATCCTGATGGTTGGTCGCATAAAAAAGTCCCGTTTGTTCCTAACTATTTGGACGCACTAGATTTAGTACAGTTTTGCTACGCAAATGTATCTAAGCCTACACAAGGAAGTTATCATTCGTACTATAGGCATCACCATATAGATTCGTTTGATCGTACAACTGGACGAGCCGATTTCTTAGAGAAGGTTAATACCATTTTCACTCGAAATGGTTTGGCTTATGAGCTACTAGCTGACGGCCAAATTAAAAGGGTTATGAGTGGGGCTCTAAGTTCTGTTATTCAACAAGCCCCGAAAACATCTGAGCAGGAGCTAAATGACCTACTTGAGCATGCAAATAGAAAAATTTGTAATACTGACGTACGAGTTAGGTATGAAGCTTTAAAAGAGCTTTGGGACGCTTTTGAACGCATAAAGACAGTCGCTGAACCAGAGAAAAGAAAAAAGCAATCATTGGCCACCTTACTAGACAACTGTTCATCTGACCCTGATTTTCGAGCAGAACTAGAAGCAGAAGCTAAGGCTTTGACAAATATAGGAAACGCATTCTTCATTCGTCACTCAGAGATAAGCCAGATTAAACTTACTGATAGCAGTCATATTGAATATCTCTTTCATCGACTTGCAAGTTTAATGTTGTTGCTGGCTAAAAATCTAGAGTAAATCAGGGCAGTCTAAGTAAGTATAGTAAGGAGAGGGCTACCCGCTAGCTGTTGAGCTAGCGAGCGGGTTTACCTTACCAACCCTATAAGCGTGACAGAAATCCTGTCGCACTCAATGCACACACAAAAGCTGTAACGGGTTCAAAGCTTGCAACCAAAATTACAAACAATCCCCCAAAAGCAGTGATGAGCTTTGGTAAGGATGCTGAACCCGCATTATCTCGTTTCACCATAGGCTACTCCTCAAATACGTTCCTCTCAGTCTCATGAAGAGTCAGGAAGAGGAGTTCAGACTTTGCCATCTATTTTGTTTACGAGCAGTCGCAATGGTGATGGCAACCTGACTGCACTGATTTGCACATTATATAAATCAGTTGATTGCAGTCAATCAAAAGCCGAACTTCTTGTGAGTGAAAATTTTCAATACGTGAGCTAATACATAAATAACGAATCTAGCAATCCTTTTAACCATTTATCCCCAATACAGAGGCTACTACTTTACGTTGCGTATATGTTGATTCTTACGACTCAACGGTTACAGTTCTATGAGTTCTTCCGTTCACTGAGAATATAAATTATCAGTGTTATTAGCAGAAGGTTTTCTGTAGGTAGATCGGCTAAAACCTTTATCAAATCAATCATAAGTTACCTTTGCCGGTTGTGGGTCGATTTAGGTAAATTAAAACTTATTAGAGGGGAGGTTAGGCAAGTGGGGTTACCTGTTAAAAGGCTAGGGGTTACCTAGGTTACCCCTAGTTTTTCTCCTACCTAGATTTGATCATTGAAGCTATTCGCTCTAGCTTTACTTGGCTCAATCCCTGAACTTGATCAGAACCATCCTTGTGGGTGATTCCTCTCTGTTTGCTTTCTGCTTTCAGCCAGTGTTGTATTACTTTGTTTGTTGGAGGAGTAGCTTCGTTTAAACATAGCTCTTCATAAGCATCAATAGCTATTTGTAATTCAGGCGGGTATGAGTTATTTGTGGTTTCTGGAGTCATCGAATCTTCATTAATGAGTAAATCTCTTAATCGTGAAATTTCCTCTTCTGATTCAGAAAGTCTCATCTCTAGTAATTCAACTGACTTGCTTATGCTTTCAGGTTGATAATCCAAACCAATATCTAATCTTTGATATTCAGACCATCTTAAAAATTCTTGCTTTGAGATTATTGTAAGCTCGTAATCCAATACTGCTCGCTGTTTTAGTAACGTTCCATTCTTGTAATTTTTAGAATACCTTTCACCGAACTCATCATTACATGATGTCCAAAGCTCTACTGTATGCAATTTAAATCCATGTTGATTTGTTCCTTTTATACAGTCGCTTAATAGTTCAAGGTAGTGATTGTATGAGTACCTCTGTGATGGCATTTCTATTGATGCCATAGGTTCAATATTCGCAGCTATTTTTGCGGCGGCACTTAAAGTAAAGTTACTTTTTTGGTTGATAACCTTCACATCATAAGCATGGTCTTTTGCGAGAAGTTGAAGTTTTTCGATTGGCTTAGGGTATCCAATTTCTGATGCTATTTTGCAAAGCTGTTCATATGAGAATAACGCTTCATCTTCTACCTCGGTCTTAGTTTTTAGTAGGTAAACATTCCCAATTAATTCCTCGTTATTGCTGTATTTTGTGCCTTTAACCTCAACTACGAAATTAAAAACTGGCATATCCGGATCACAGATCGCATAGCCACTTTCGATTTCCTCTAGGGTAAATTTGGGACCAACGACTTCAGTTTTGTGGACTATAAAATAACCGTCAACATAACTGATTTTGTCACCTTTAAAAATTAGGCCTTTGAAGTATATGTAGGGGTCTAGCATCTCTTCTATATCAGCGAATGGAATCGAAATAGACCTAGCTATTTGCGATGCCGTAAAAAAGTTTGTGTCCTTATCCATACTGTCTTCGTACCTTTACTCAAATTACAAGGCCCCAAATTGGTAGGTGAGCAATTTATTTTGGGACTTTCCCCAAGCCTTAGTAAAACTAGATTTTTGTAATTATCACAGATATTTAGGTGGAATTAAAGGTGTGGCTAGAGACTGTAGATTGCGAAACTCTTTCGTACTTAAGGTGGTGTTGGGTGTCGCAAGTTAGCATACATAAACTAATGTCGTGGTTGGTATTTAGGCGATCGAATTTAAATGATTTCTGTCCAAAAACGTCACAATCTGAATTTTAACATTTGGCATTTTTTAGCTCGAAAATGCCCCCAAACGTGTTTTTTTAGCAGTAAACCTTCACTAGAATAATTTAGTCAGCAAGTTGCTTTCCAATTTGTTAAAGGAGTTACTTCCTATTTGTTCAGCCGCTGGTGCACAATTTCTCATAGCCTCTTGTCAAACTGATCTGGCAAGTCTCTGACTCATACTCTTACCTCACAAACTGAGTTTTATTATCTTTGAATTGCTAAATTCACAGATTAGAATGATAAAATTATTAAGAAACAAAGCACATATTTGTTTTTACTTGTGATATCAGAGAAGTAACGCCTTCAATAGAATCTTATTTAACTTGAGGATCAGTCAGCTGAGTCAATACTGACGCGGTTGTTATTAGTACTGTCAGGACATAAACATGTGGTCAGATAAAGAATCTAAGATCGATTTTTTAAATTTCAATGAGATTGCTGAATCAATCAAAGATCTCATTACAGAGAAAGAGTTAATGCCAATATCTATTGGCGTATTTGGTGATTGGGGTGCTGGTAAGTCAACAATTTTAGAGTTGACCGCTAAAGCGCTTGAGAAGGAAGAACAAGAGTACATCCAGATTCATTTTGATGCATGGACATTTCAAGGATACGACGATGCAAAAGCTGCACTGTTGGAGACTATAGCAGCACAATTGGTTGAAGCTGCCGCTGAGGATGAAAAGCTACTTGAAAAGGCACTTGATTTTGCTAAGCGCATCGACAAAGTAAGGTTTATGGGGCTTATGGCTGAAGGTGCTGCTGCTATTTCTGGAATGCCGACATTCGGTGCAATTCAGAACTTTTTTGGTTGGGCTGGAGATGCCTTTGATGAAGATGATGATTTGGATTTCGAAGCAGCTCAGAAAGATGCTAAAGCAATAGGTCAGGTTGGTAAAAAGGCTAAAGGACTTGTAAAAGCTAAGAAGAAATTCTCTCCTCCAAAAGAAATTAGAGAGTTTAGAAAATCCTATATATCGTTGCTAAAGGCTTTTGATAAACCTGTAATTGTTTATGTTGATAACTTAGATAGATGTTTACCTGAGAATACGATATCCACACTAGAAGCAATTAGATTGTTTTTGTTCATGCCAAATACTGCATTTGTTGTTGCGGCTGACCCTGACATGATTCGCTTGGCAATTCCTCATTTCCATAAGGGAGCTTCTGTACGTCACCAAACTGACTATCTAGATAAACTGATTCAAATCCCTGTACATGTTCCAAAGCCCGGTTTTGCTGAGGTTAGAGCCTATCTGATAATGCTAATTGCCCAAGACAGAGGTATCCCAATAAAAGAGTTCGACCGCTTGAGGCTAGGGTTGGAAGAATCACTCAGGTTTTCTTGGAAACAGGGACAGATTTCGGTAGATGATTTACTCGAAAGGTGTGAGCTTGATGACGCTGAGCTTAGAGAAGAGTTTAAGATAGCAGAACAGATGGCTCCAATATTGGCAGAGTCTGCGAACATAAACGGCAACCCAAGAATCGTAAAGCGCTTACTTAATCAAGTTAAGATGAGGAAAAAAACTGCACATCGTAGAGGTATGCAGCTAGATGAGCGAACAATAACTAAGCTAGTAATTTTTGAACGCTGCATGGGTATTCAAGCAACAAATAGGCTGTATGAGCTCATTGATTCAGAGAGTGGTAAACCAGAACTCATTGAAGAACTCGAACGAACAGATAAAGAGTTTGATATCGAAAGGCTACCTGATGAATGGAAGAAAGAAGTTCATTTCCTAGAAAAATGGGCTCGATTAAAACCTTTGTTTACAGGTGTAGATCTAACAGCGGCAGCATACTTGAGTAGACAAAATATCCCGATGGGCTCTGTTAATAGCGTCATGTCAGGCGCAGCACAAAAAATGCTCGAAGGATTGTTGAAACAGAAAACTAGATCCAGTAAAGCGAGCTCTGAACTGATTGAACTTACAGCTAGTGAAGAGTACATATCTGTGATGGATAGCCTCATCGAAGAGTTGCGTAAAGTTGAAGAATGGGGCCTAAAAACCTCCGGAATATATGGAGCAAGGCAATTGGCAGCACATGATGATAGGTGTAAGGCTAATTTTTTAGCTTTCGTGAAGAAAGCTCCCAAGAAACGATGGCTAGAATCATTGATTAAAGAACTAGAGGCAACTAAATAATGGGAACTTCAGCATCAAGTACCGGACCTAATAATAAGAGCCCGTTGTTACCACCATGGGCAGAGCAAGGCGGTTCAGTGGAAGTTGGTTCTGATAATGGAGCTGACGTTAGCGTACCACCACAGGAAGTTGATAATGGAAAAGTACAAGAGCAGATTCCGGGCTCAGTTCCTAATATTCCGTCACCAAATCGACTGACAGGGGCAAGAAGGGCATTTGGGGATTACGCAAAGTCAGGAAGTGACAGCTCTAATTTGAGAGGCTCTCTTAAGAAATACTCTAGAAGCTCCGGTGGAGGTTCTGGAGTGAGCCGCAGGCTAGCGAGCGGTATCACTGCTGGCTCCGGTCTATTGGGGATGATGCAAGGTGACAGCGTTAAGTATAACGATAGAACCCTTTCTCTATCTGAGTTAAATGGATTAACTACTGACCAAGCTATAGATCGTATTAGCGATCATCTAACACCTGATAACGGTGATGCTGAATCTGTGCGTTTAGCAATAGATTTTGCATTAGCGGAAGTATTGCCTGATGAAGAAAAGTTTGATGAGTCCATGTTTACAGATGATGTGGTAACAGAAGCTATATCTTGCTATTTAACTGATCTGATTTTTCAGGATGTTGTTGATGGAATGGGCAAGGCTTGGTTCCATGCTGAACACGCTAGTAAACATCACAAAATGGAAGAAGAATTAAGGGATCTAATAAAAGTGATAACTCAATCTAAAGTAGAAAAGATCACGAGTGATAATGGAGGGCATTTATCGCAGGCTAATATCACTAAAATTCAAATTGACGCGATATCGCAGACTGTAGATGAATGGGAGTCTTTTAATGATTAATTTCTACTTTAACCATAATCCTTCTTTGCTTCCCGAGTATTCCGAGACTTGCCACCCAGTGCAACTCTTCGGTACGCACCCACACGATAGCTCTAAGCACAGTAGAGCTTCGGGTAGCTTACTAAAGAAAGTACGTGAGCTTGGGGTTAGTATTGATGCGGATGCTTTAGATTTGATAACCATAGCTAGTGCCGTTACTGCTGCTGAGACATTTGAACTTCGAGGTAATGCGGCAGATGCGTGGTCAAGGGTTATGCACTTGCATATTCCGGTTATTAACGAAAAATTATGGGGAAATTTATCGGAGCGTCTTAGTTCTATCTTGAGCTTCTTAACTGGTGACCAGTGGAAGTTTACGTTTACGAAAACTTTGCTTGAGGTGCCTAAACCTATTGTTAGTAACAAATCAAAAGCAAGGTTGAATAGCTTCAAAGGACTAAACTCAGTTTGTCTTTTCTCTGGTGGGTTAGATAGTGCTGTTGGCGCAATAGATATACTAAATGGTAAATCCAATTATAAACCGCTTTTGCTTAGTCATGCTTACCGTGGAGATGGTGTTAAACAAGAGAACATCAAGAGGCTTTTAAAGTCTAAGTATGGTGAGCTTTCTTATAGCATTTCACCTAGTTTAATGGCTGGATTGAAAGGTAAAACTGATGTCACGATGCGTGGAAGAAGCTTTAACTTTTTAGCTATGGCTGTGTTGGGGATTTCTGCTCTGAGAAATGCTAACGAAGATAGTAGTATTTCTACAATTATTGTTCCCGAGAATGGGTATATTTCAATCAACCCTCCACTCACAAGGCGACGAATTGGTAGCCACAGTACACGGACTACTCACCCATATTTCTTGAATCGTCTTGAAGAACTCTTAAAAGATGCTGGATTTAACGTGACATTTGTTAACCCATACCAATTTCAAACAAAGGGTGAAATGTTAGAGGAATGTGTTGATCAAGTTGCAATTGCTAAGGCCATTCCGTTGAGCGTGTCCTGTAGTCATTGGCATCGAAAACATATGCAGTGTGGTCATTGTGTTCCTTGCTTAATTAGACGTTCATCTGTCCATCATGCGGGGTTCAAACAAGATGCACCATACGTTAGTAAGAACTTAAAATTTGTTCATAACGATAAAGATACTAGAGATGATTTGCATGCGGTGCAGACTGCAATTATTAGGCTTAATAAATCTCAAGACTACAAGGGATGGATTAGACAAAGTGGCTCGTTACCGAATGAACAAACTACAAGAGAAAAATTAGAGTCTACAATTAGACGTGGACTCAAAGAAGTGGAAACGTTTCTTGAGACGAATAAAATATAATGATGGATATGCATTGTCATGTCGATCTTTACCCCGATTATGACATGGTTTTAAAAGACATCAGTGATACTGGTTGCTATCTATTATCCGTTACGACAGTACCTTCGGCTTTCAAAGGTACTGTTAATTTAACGCGTGATATTAAAAACTGTCGGACGGCACTTGGATTGCATCCCCAGTTAGCTCATCAGAGAAAAAACGAGCTTGCCCTGTTTGATACATTGATAGAAGAAACACGGTATATTGGAGAGATTGGACTTGATGGTTCAAAGGGCTATAAAGAACATTTTGACGACCAGTTGATTGTTTTTAATCATATTCTTCAAAAATGTGAATCTCAAAAAGATAAGATATTAACTATTCATAGCCTAAATGCAGTTGACGCAGTTTTAGAATGCTTAAGAGAGCACCCCAAAGCGGGCACTCCTATTCTTCATTGGTTTCTTGCAACAAAAAGACAAGTATTGAAAGCAATCGATCTTGGTTGTTATTTTTCTATAGGACCAGCCATGTTGTTCTCGATAAGAGCGAAGAATGTCATTTCTTGGCTACCAAGAGATCGAATTTTATTGGAAACAGATGGTCCATTTGCCAAGGTGAAAGGAAAAATTCTATATCCATCCGATGCGGCCAGTGTTATTCCGTATATGGCAGAGTTGTGGGGTATTTCTCCTGATGAAGTAAGAGATATACTCAAAGCTAATTTGAAAGGCCTTGTTAGTTAGGCTCGCTTACTTGGTTTTACTTAATTCAGCTTATCCGAAGACGCAATGTGGTAGCTGACTCAAACTCGTTTATGTTCAGAGGCGTGTTATGCCGCCATGCTTTGGGACAAAAGCGAGTTTGTATTTCCGGTAGATATGTGATGTTAGGACGCATCCTCGTAGCCAAGTTCTTTCTTATCAACAAGATCCAAATCTACAGTGCCAACAAACTATCAACCACAGTTACTTATTTATTTAGGATTGAGTTACTTATTTATTTAGGATTGGACTGCTTGATTATCTCTGAGTTTAACTCCAATTCATCCGTTTATCTTGAGCTATCCTCATCAACATTGTGGTAAATGGCTAACTATGTATAGTAGTGAAATGCACCATAAGGAAGCTTCACACATGATTGAATTTGTTAATGCTAATTTTGGTTTATGTTTAACCCTAAGTGTTAGTGTATTGGTTGCAGTGAGATATCACGTTAAATCGGTCTTACGCCAATACAACAAAGAAGATAGACCTCTTTAAATATTTACAATGTTTGTTAGTGAGCGGGCTGTTGTAGCCAATAAAACAGCCACCATTCGGTGGTTGTTTTATTTTGTTAATGGGCTTACGCCATACCTTTGTCCTACTCTATTGTAAGTGAGTAAGTAGCTTTCTTTAGTCGATTACGCTCTAGTTTGATGTTTACGCAATAAAACACTTGACCGGTGGTCTTTGTGTGCTGTACAATTGGAAATATTGCTGCTGAAGCTGCTTTATGATATGTTGGTTGTAATTTCATATCTAATGAGTTTTCGAGTGATTAATATTCAAGCCCCCCTTATCCAAAATTCAAGCTGGTGTAGTACAACCTTTTTACCGCTGCCATTGGTCAATGACTTTCCCACTCCTGTGGTAAACAACTTTTGATTAATAGAAATGAGGGGGCCGATAGTAAAGGATATTATTCCTATGCTCTCACTACTCTTAACTGTGATTTATACCCAGAATTAAAAGTTAGAGTTAATGGTGAAGGTGAGATTGAGCCTTATGCTCCATCTCGCTCTAAGAAAAAAGAAAACAAACTTCCTCAGATCGTTACTTCTCTAGGTAAATTGGTATACCCACAAAACCTCTATCTAACAGTCTACGCTCGTAAGACCCAGTCTATTGCTACTCGTGCCCAAGCCCTGCTGATGTTTACTCGATGGCTTGATTTAACAGATAAGTCTTACAGGGATGTATTTGCAGATCCTTCTGATGGTGTTGGGTGTGAATTTGCTGATTTTCTTGTTCGGTGTGTTATCGGTGATCATGAAGCAGGGTTAAAGCTCGCCTTGTCTACAGCGAAGACGTACATGCGATTTGTTGTCGATTTTTACAAATGGATGAATCGAGAAGGTGTACTAGTTTGGTCTGATAAAGTAAAACCGTTTGAATTCACACTGAAGCGAATACCTCGTAAATCTAACAAGAATGTAGATATGTTGAGCCACACAAAAAGAAATTATGAGATTGTGGTTCAAACAACTAGTGTCATGAATAAGTTCCCTCGCTCCGCAAAAGTCCCACCACATAAGAAACTGAAGCCATTACCAGAGTATGAATTAGAGGTTCTCGACACTTATATAAATCGAGTTGAGTTTTCGGTGCGTAATCGACTAATGATTGAGTTGGCTTACAAAGGAGGGCTTAGAATTAAAGAAGTTGCCTCATTGAACGAAGGGGCAATCTATCAACCATCTTTAGGCGAGGTCGAGTGCGAACTAGCGCTAAATACATCAAATGGTGTCCAAACTAAGAATGACCTTTCAAGAGTCACTAAAATACCAGCATCTCTAATGACATTACTCTATGACTATAAGATTTCAGAAGGTAGACAAAGCATAGTTGATTCGTTAGGCACGCTGTCCGAGGGGAGCCAGTTTGAGCCCCGCTTATTTCTCAGTAATAGAACTCTCCTAGGGTCAATTCACCCAAATACAATTCAAGGAATTTGGTCAGATCTGAGATCTGAAATTCGACTTGTTCACACAACTTGGTACTACAAGTTCCATGATTTACGAGCAACTTTTGCAACAGATTTTCTACTGCAAAAAGTGAGAGATTCGGACTTGCCATTGGACTTCTTTTTCAGCGAACTGAAAAGCCTTATGGGACACAGCGAATCAACAGACACTATGGTTTATATCAATTTTTTAAAAGACCTAAAGCTCAACAAGGAAGCTGCGTTGAGACGGAATCAGGAAGCACAGGAGGCTGCTGATGGCGAAAAGTAACATTTCGGATTTGTACGTTTCTGACCTTGAGAATAGAAAAGAATCTCCATATGACAATGATGTTTTAAAATACACAAAGCAAGGTGTTACTAGGGAGATTGACCTTACATGCCTAGACTATGTATTTGCTGACATTGAGCAACTGAAGGTTGAATGCGGTGTAAGACTAACCTTGGTTGATAAGCTGAAACGAACAATAAAACAGCACTTTGAGTTAGATAGAGTCAGTACGGGGCAACAATTATACCATGTCTTACGATCATTGATTCGACACGCTGATAGGCAACAACTTGAAACATTCTCTAAAGAATCATGGAAGTCATATTTTGGTGCAAAGGGGTATATGTGGAGGTTGGTTGAATCCGCAGAGCGTCAGCATAGCCACTCTTACATGTACGACGACGGGCAGGTAGAGGGCATTGCAGAAAAAACTGCCGCTGGTAAAAAGAGACTTCTGAAGTATGCCCTCTCTGAAATTGGTTTAGATGTTTTTGATTGGGACAAAGGCTTAAAAGACTTTTCAGTCGCAGGGAAGCCTAAAAAGGCGCTAGAAAATTTCAGTAAAAATGAACATGACACTACACTCAGGCGCTTGCATGACAAGTTTTTCTTACTTACCCCTATCTTAATTGCAGAGCAAGAGTTGGGGCGTTTTTCAGATGATTCAAAAGACATCGCCTATAGCATAGCTAAGAATACACTTAGCTCGAAAAAACAAACCCTTGATGTGGAATTACTGTTTCTAGAAGGTATGACGCTCAATGCAGTATTTAATTTTACAATGGAAATTGGTTATCACCTCTTTTGCCATTATACGGCCTTCAATGACTCTGTAGTTACATCTGTTCGAAGACCAATTGAATTCATAAAGGAAAAATCCGAAGGAAAAGTTTCAAAATACGCCATTATTAAAGGCTTTAAAGGTCGAGCTGCGAAGGAAGTTACAGGGGTTATTGGCGAATCTGAATTAGAGGAAGTCTCTGCACGAGTAGATAAACGTACAGGGGCTGCATTTCTGAACATGCTGCTGAAGCTATCATCTACTTTTAACCCTGATGAGCACGGCTTGTTGCTATATCAGCTAGATAATGAAGGTTTGCCTACAGAACTTAAAACTGATTTTAAAAATGATAACGTTCCACGAAAGTTAGAGCTATTTGCGGATAAGCGTGTCGGGTTAGCGGAAAGGTTGGCGGAGAGCATTAATTCGCTTTGTGAGCACAGTTATGTTGAGCAGGTAAAAAGGGTTGTTGATGATGAGGGTGTTCGGCGTATTTCAAAGTCTAAAGAGTATTACCAGCCTACCAGTAATCAACATACTTCATTGATGCTCCGTCTTTCAGTTGCGTTCATGCAATGCTTCACGGCTCAATCATTAAGACATGCTCAATTGCCACTGTTTTATTCAGCACCTGATGAGAATGGGAAGATCACCGTGACATGTACTTCTGCATTGATAAGCTCAGAATCAGAAGATGCTCAGAACGCTGTGATTACCTTTTACCTTGATGAGGTGTTTTTGCCAGTTGTTAAGAAAATAGAAGACTGGGCAACAGCAAGAAACCCTCTGTTTAGAAAACGTAAAAAGGGTAATCAGCACACTTCAAAATCAAGTATTGATGGCTCAAACTATAATATTGAGCCTACCAAGGGTGCGTCTTATCTATTTCCACAAGGACGGAGCGGTGAAACTAGCTTCTTTAACTCGTACCCCGTTACTGCTCCTTTTCTATCGAGGATAGGGCTTACACCTAGCCATTTCTTTTGCACGTTAAATTCTACACGATTCCGCAAAACCGTAGCGGATAACGAGTATCGACATGGTTCTGAACTCACAGCTATGACTGTCCTCCAGAACTCTAAAAAAGTGTTCGAAGAACATTATGCCAACGGTCATCAGGGGCTAAATAATGAGATTATTGCACAAGCATTAGATGTAATTGAGCTGGTTATTAAAGGTGTGGAGCTTGAAGAGGCAAAGCAAAAGGTTAGGGATACTTGGAGGGTTGAAGTGCTCTCTTTTGACGAATACAAGAAAAGAGGCAAGCCTAGTAATCCCAATGGCACATGTTGTGATGGTAAGCCAGAGTTCGAAGGCCAAGAGGATAAGCTAGCTCAGGCAGCAGCAAAAAAAATGGGAGTCATAGATGATTCATCAAAACTCCATTGCTACCAATTTGATAAATGCCATGAGTGCCTCAATGCCAAACTGGTCGATGAACCTAATCAGGTCTATAAACTTTTGTCATTTATAGAGTCACTAATTGATACTGCTGATCTTCATCCTGAAAATGAGGAGTTGGATAATCGAATCGAGTCATATGAAGAAATCGTATCTCAAAACATATCAGAAAATGTTCTTAAAGAAGCTGAGGCTTTACTAGAGGCGAATGGTCGCTATTTTTTGTATGCATAGACTAACTGGGGAGCACTATGAAAACTATTAAAGCAGCAAGTGGCGCAAAGGTTAGCTTTGAAGAGTTTGTTGACGATATCGATACCGACCATGTTGATGATGTACTTTTGCCAGCAATTGAACGTGGAAGTTGGGATGAGTTGGAATCACTTGCGGTAATTAGTAATTCTGAATTTCCTGTGCTGTTTGAGCAAAATGTATGGGATCTAAGCCAGATTGGTGACGGCTATCAAACAAATCGCCTGCTATTTAACCACTCAACAAGGAAAGGCTTTGATGGTTATATTTTACCAAGAAATATACGCAATGAAATCAAGTGCTTTGCTGCTGTAGAGCTGCTGACAGATTACGGTAAATATTCATATACATCGATTGTTGATACGGTTAGCAAGCTCACAGTAATAGCCAAACATGCTACAGAAATTGGGATTACTAGCTTTTCTGATATCGATGAAGATACCATATTTCGACTTCAAGAGAGCGGTCTGAACATTAACGTTAAGGGGAATAAAGTCTTATCTGCGATTAACAGGTTGGTTCAGTGCCAAGAGTCATTGCCTATCCAGATTGAGATAAATAAATCGTTGGAGCCGAAACATTTTAGCTTGCCAGTGTTACCGCCTGATCAACACTTTGTTATCCCATTC
The DNA here is from genome assembly GCF_041467715.1 of Vibrio sp. 10N.247.311.14. NCBI lineage: Bacteria > Pseudomonadati > Pseudomonadota > Gammaproteobacteria > Vibrionales > Vibrionaceae > Vibrio > Vibrio sp. 10N.247.311.14. Next base: position 23,557 of record NZ_JBFSVE010000023.1, on the reverse strand, counting down.
AGGATTTACTTTGAAATGGTGAATTGTGCTATTTCTGAAATCAGTGAAGCATACAAAAATAGAGTAGAGCTTGAAAATGCAGTTGAAGTTTTCCTGACTCATTCGAGTTCAGTAAAGTCTGAACTAATGAGAAAAGTTAGAAGAGGTGAGTTGTCACTGGAAAGCGCCATTCCAAGTGATTCTAAAGCTAACAGTATCCGTGAGGTGTTTGAAAGTGAAGGCATTCCAATCATTGACAATGAGCAAGAGCCGTTGTGGGAGGATGTTTGGGCAAGTTGTGTTGGCGCAAACTGGAATGGCTCTAAAGCTAGAGGTATTTGGGAAGATTTTCAGGTTAAAATTGGCTCGAAGTCTTTTCGAGTTAGGTCTGAGTTTTCAGAGTATCTTCGTGCTCTTAATTCCAATGCGGCATTTTTAGTGATGGCATTAAGTGGTATGAGAATTGGTGAGCTTTTTGGGATATCTCCCGTGTATGGTGCTCGGGATCATATTAAAATAGGAATTAATACTATTTATGCGCTTACAACAAAGCAGGAGAAGTTGACTCTAGATTCTCAGACTGCCGATGACGTCTATATAACAAATCGGACAGGCTTTAGGGCTTTTCATGTTCTCAACGCTATCCATCGACCTTATCGAAAGCGCTTTGAAGAAGGTTCCAACAGTACCTTCTTTGCAGCCTTAACAGAGGTGTACCACCCAAGACCTATTGAAAAGGTCGGATTAGGACAAACAATTAGAGAGACCATAAAGCGTTTATACAAAGATACATTTGTTTTGAACTCTCATGATTTAGATGCCCTTAGGGCATCTAATCCAGAACATAGCAGACTCCTTGAAGTTGGTGATAGTTTTCCTTATACAAACCACCAATGCCGAAGAAGTTTTGCGTTCTACCTGATTGGTCTAGAGTTAATGGACTTCCCACAGTTAAAGCAACAATTGGGTCATATATCTATTGCTATGACACGTTGGTACGCAAAAAATGCACACTCATTGAAGAAAATTTTTGGTGAAATTAAAGAGGAAAGAGAGGAGCGTTCAGCTAGAGTAATGTCTCGCACCTATAACAAGTTAGCAAACAAAGAGCGCTTGGCTGGAGGGTTAGGTAAAAATCTTTTGAAGGAAGTTATTGATAACGCTAACTTTTTTGACCAAGGCGTTAATGGCAGAAAACTTTTACCTAGATTTTGGAAAGAGGAAATCAGAACTGGTAAGGTGCATGTCCATGTGATTGGGAAGGGTATGTACTGCACAAAGAGGCAGTGCGCAATGAGAGCTGCTATTGATCTTTCAGAATGTACTGATTGTGGCTGGGATATTATTGAAGATGCAAGCGAGGCTGAATCTATACGAATGACGGCTATGAGAGACCTACTAATTTTACAGGAATCGGGGGAGCTTAATGGCAGTTCAGCTTCGAAGTATGTGATGGACATACGCTCGGCAGAGAAAATCATGTCTGATCTAAACTTCCCACATGAAGTCTTTGAGATACCAGATGATGTCTCTCAGTTAATCCCTGTACAAAACATATAGAGGTAACTATGGCTCGTAACAAGGATGCTTCTCGTAAGGCACTACTCGATGCAATCTCTAGAATTAAAGAGCAGACCTACACGCATAAAGATCTGAAAAAGAAAAATGTTGTAAAACTAAACAAGTCAAATGTCGAAAAGGAAGCTGGACTATCTGTTGGCGCTCTTCGTCATCACCCTGATATTGTTAAGTTGATAGAGAACCCTAGCCCTAACAAGAATCATAGTGATGATGTAGCGAGCTTGACTAAAAAGGTTGATAAACTGAAGGCTTTAAATGGAGAGCTAAAAGCCGAGAGTGCCCGTGATAAAAAGGATGCAGAGCAAGCAAAACAGACCCTAAAAGAGTATCAGTCTGAGTATCATCAAACAGTAACAGCTTTGTTCTTTAAAATACCGATCAATGAAAGAGAGGAGGCAATAAAGTCACTTGATGACTCCTCTTTGAACGGAGAAGTAACGAATATAAATGAATATAGGCGTGTAGCGCCTATCTAACTAGCTCTGGAAACTTTACTGACACTTCAATAAAGCCAATTTTGCGTGCAACTTTCGCTGCTGCATCAATGGTTTTGAATTTTCTAGCATCATCTCCACGTTGTGGAGTAACGGTGTATTGTGTTGACTTGTTCTTCCCTTGTAGCATTAGATTCCAATCTGTGCCAAATGCTTCTGGAACTACAATGGCTTTGGTTAATTCACCTGCTTGAAATCTGATTTCTAGCTCAGCTTGTTGCATATCGAGTGCATCCAAATAATTCAATGAATATCACTATAATACGACAAAGATTGGAATTCATCAATACAGAGTTGTGAGTCATCAAAAGCTAAATTTGATTTCGGTGTCGTTTATCTATAACGAAGTATCAAGATTGGGAATTGATGTGGATTTAAGCGACTGGACAGAAGAAGGTAGTAGGTTTCAATGTATGTAGGAGTGCATATTAAATTGGTGTGGATTAAATAAGTTGTTTGGTAATGGTGTTAGCAAAATCGATCAATAGAAAAAGGCGCTAATTGCGCCTTTATCATTTATTGTACTTAGCTCTTATAGAGACTCTGTGAAAGTACGTGCGATAACGTCACGTTGTTGTTCTTGAGTTAGAGAGTTGAAGCGAACAGCGTAACCCGATACACGGATTGTTAGCTGAGGGTAGTTCTCAGGGTTAGCTACTGCATCTTCTAAAGTCTCACGTTTTAAGACGTTCACGTTCAAATGCTGGCCGCCTTCGATCTTCGCTGGGACTTCAATAGCAACGTCACGAGACTCGTATTCGCCTAGATCTGCTGATGGAACTACTTGGTCTGCTTCGTAGCCTTCAACTGCAACAACACAACGTGCTTCGTTCTTTTCTGTATCTAGCAACCAGATTGAGTTAAGTAGAGAATCGTTAGCTGCTTTAGTGATTTGGATACCTTGGATCATATGGATTTCCTTTTAATTTTTGATTTGATTTTTATGACTTAAAGCATGACTCTAAGTGCTGACTTCTTAAAAAAACATGACTAATAAAAAATATGAGATTTTTCTCTCTTTATGACTATCAAATCCATTGCTGATAAAGGGCTTGATGCGATTAAGTCATACTTTTTAGTAGTTAGGCTTTCCAATATTAAAGATGTTGACCACCTTCGATGCGTGGTGCTGCTTCGATTGCAACTTCACGGCTTTCGTACTCGCCTAGGTCTGCAGCTGAGATAACTTGGTCAGCTTCGAAACCTGCAGTAGCAACAACACAACGAGCTTCATTCTTCTCGCTATCTAGTAGCCAGATTGAGTTTAGTAGGTCATCGTTTGCTGCTTTAGTAATTTGAATACCTTGGATCATAACTATCTCCTAGTCCACTGAATGTGGTTTGATTATGGTGTTAACTTTCGATTTTTATTGAGCTGGGTAATATATACCTAATATTAGTAAGGTTAACATTGATTCAAGTCAAAAAACAACCAAAAACCATATTTTCACAAAGGTGATTATATTGAGGTAAATCAATAAAACCTTTGAAAACAAAGTAATTACAAAATATTTTAAAGTATAAAAAATATTTAACAGTCATATTTGTTGTAAGTTTACTACATTTGTTGTGTTTTTATTGAACTACAACCGATACGACCCTTTATTTATTAAGCATTCTGAAAGTGTAAAGTGATTTAATGACAAACAATAATTCATCCTCAAAACCGGAAACAAATATTAAGTTTATTGGCGCTCATGTCTCGGCTGCTGGTGGAGTTGATCAGGCGCCTATGCGTGCACGTGAAATAGGTGCCAATGCGTTTGCACTGTTTACCAAGAACCAGAGACAGTGGGCGGCAAAACCACTAGAAGCGAAAACCATTAGTGCCTTTAAAGCCAATTGCAAAATGTTGGGCTACGGTGCTGAGCACATTCTTCCTCATGACTCCTACCTGATTAACCTAGGAGCGCCAGAAGAAGAGAAGCTAGAGAAATCACGCGCGGCTTTTATTGATGAAATGGAGCGTTGTAATCAACTTGGACTAACGCTTTTGAATTTTCATCCTGGGAGTCATTTAAAGAAAATCTCAGAAAGCGAATGTTTGGCGAAGATCGCTGAATCGATAAACCTAGCTCATCAAGCGGTACCTGACGTAATCGCAGTGATCGAGAATACGTCTGGGCAGGGCACTAATCTGGGTTGGAAGTTTGAACATCTAGCCGAGATTATCGAGCAGGTAGAAGATAAGTCACGTGTGGGTGTGTGCTTAGACACCTGCCATACGTTTACTGCTGGCTATGACTTACGTACAAAAGAGGCGTGTGAGCATACTTTTGCTGAGTTCGACCGCATCGTGGGTATGCACTATCTAAGAGCAATGCACATCAATGATTCAAAAGCTGAGTTCGCGAGCCGAGTCGATCGACACCATTCTTTAGGAAAAGGCGAAATTGGCTGGGATTGTTTTGAGTATATTGCCTCTGATTCTCGCTTTAATGGTATCCCTCTTATCTTGGAAACCATTGATTCGACGATCTGGAAAGAGGAAATTCAACAACTTAGAATGTTTCATCGCTCAGCAACGCTAGCGAGCGAACAAGCGTAATAATAGAGGGGGAAATTTATTTCCGTCTATTTCTAAAAATTGGCACCTTTCTTTCATAGTATTAAAGTGAATATGTAGTTCACGATGTCTTAGAGGAGGTGCCTTTATGTATTCAATCACCCAAACTTCAACTATTGCTGTCGCACGCCGTTTACCTACACCAAACCGTCACGTGCATAACCACGGCCACCATCGTACACAGCAGAAAAGTGGTTAATCGAGATAAGCACAACTTGAACTGATTATTATGATTCATCAACAAGTGAACCCTACACATCATGTTTATTGATAGCTGTATGAGGTATAACTAGAGCCTTATTTAGGACAGTTAGCCGATACAGCTATTTTTTTGTCTGGCGAAAGCCGCTAGAAACCTTGATGATTGGGAAGTAAAACGATGACCGCACCAAAGACTTGGGAATCCATTATTAATGATGAACGTGATAAAGAGTACTTTCAGAGTGTCCTCGCGTTTGTTGAACAGCAACGTAATAGTGGTAAAACCGTCTACCCGCCACAAGAACAGGTGTTCAGTGCCTTTGATATGACGCCTTTCGAATCCGTGCGAGTGGTTATCTTAGGGCAAGATCCTTATCACGGTGCTAACCAAGCTCACGGCTTAGCATTCTCAGTGCTTCCTGGTGTGAAAATCCCACCTTCTCTACGCAATATGTACAAAGAGCTTGCACAAGATATAGAGGGCTTTGAGATTCCTAGTCATGGTTATCTCGATTCTTGGGCATCGCAAGGGGTGTTGATGTTGAACACAGTCCTTACAGTCGAAGAGGCAAAAGCACACTCACATGCTAAGTGTGGCTGGGAAACCTTTACCGATGCCATTATTGCTGAGCTCAATCAGCGCTCTGAACCGATCATCTTTTTGTTGTGGGGCGCACACGCCCAGAAGAAAGGTCAAGCGATTGATGACGACAAGCATCATGTGTTGGTTGCACCTCACCCATCGCCATTATCGGCACGCCGTGGATTCTTCGGTTGTCAGCATTTCTCTACAACCAACAAGCTGCTTTCTTCTATGGATCAACAACCTATTGACTGGCGTTTACCAACAGAAGTGTAGGTTGGTGGTTTTCTGAGCAGGGTCAAATCATAAATCAGCATATTCGTATACACTTATAAATAGTAGGTGTAATGGAGTGCAATACTATGATGATTGAAAGGATAAGACGAGAGCATGGCTATATGGCTCGTTTACTCGCGATACTCAACAGTAAGTTAGAGTTTCTGAAACAGGAGCGAGAAATAAACTATAGCCTGATCGCAGAGGTGGTTCATTACCTTATGAACCATTCAGACAAAGTGCATCACCCTAAAGAAGACGTCATTTATCGCTACTATCTTAAGCAATATGGCAGCGAGCAAGCGATTGAAGACTTGGAGTTAGAGCATCAATTGCTTTCTGAGAAAACGGCGGACTTTTTAGGTTTGGTCGATATGATCCTTCAAGATGCGGTGGTTCCTCAGCAAGTCTTTATTGAGCAGCTTGAAGCGTTTGTTAAGGCTCAGCGAAAGCACATGGAATATGAAGAGAAGCATGTGCTACCCATGATTGTTGAGGCGTTCACGGTGAAAGATTGGCAAGAAGTGGAGTCTCAATGGCTTCAACCGGAAGATGACCCTGTTTTTGGAGAGACCATCGCCGATCAATATCGCCAACTCGCGGCTCGGGTTCGACAAAATGAACAAGAGTGTGTTTAGCCCGTTGTAATGTTGAGGTGCACCTATTTTAGGTATCCTCTATATTAGAGGGTTGGTTTCCAAATGGCGCTTTGAGCGGATTAACTACCTCAAAAAATAAAAAAGGCACCTATATAGGTGCCTTTTGCTATCTGATTTCTTATCGTGCTGATTAAAGTTTTATATCGTCAAGGCTAAAATCAAGACCCAGGTTCATCTCTCTCAGCTCTTTCTCAAGCTGCCTACGATCGTTGATGGCTTCGATTTCACGCCACTTACGCTTGAGTGGTTTCGAGCGTGATTTTTGAGTTACACGAGGCATTTCTAGTTCTGATACTTCATCGAATTGAAAGCTATCCATAAGCCATATCTCCTTCCGTGGGACTAGTTCTTACGAACCAATAAATATCATATTTAGGTTCACAATAACTTTGATTTGTTTCTCATTTGTTTCAAATCCATGAAGCTTTTGTTCTATTTTCTTATGCATGCTCACACATTGTGAGAATTATTATGTATAAAAAACAGGCAAACAAACCTAAGTAAACGATTAAATTGGGGGTTATTGAATGTTAATTCATTGTGCGAATGGAATAGCGTTTTGACTACAATGCATTGAAGTGCACATGGTACCGTGCGGTATAGGGATCTCATTGGCCTAGAAAAAAACGAAGATCTTCACTATACCTTGTAAAACCTAGGCTGACGTCATTTTTATAGGATGGTGTTCTTGTTGGGGTAGTGCCGTGGCTGTTGTTGATATTATGTCCCGATAATGTGACTTTTATTGGGCTGCATTGTTGAAAGTTGTGTTAACAAAAGGTGTGTTATTAGTGAAATGTCATTTTAATATAAGTGTATTTGCATATTGATTTTTAGGCCGTCTCGCTGCATTATCCGCCCGTCAAAAAATACACTGATACGTAAAATGGATGCATGAAGCGACATTTACAGTCTCAATCGCCGCAAGAATATAACAAGAGTGCCGACACAACATTGACAGAGGCATAGGCGATTAAGAGGAAGGCTAGGAAGCATGATCGGTGCTTAAACTCAATTACGAGGTTCACGTGACAGACTTAATCAATTTGATGAACGATCTCCTTTGGGGATCTATCTTAGTTTACTTACTGGTTGGTGTGGGTATCTACTTCACTGTACGACTAGGCTTCATTCAATTCCGCCATTTCGGCCACATGTTCTCTGTTCTTAGAAACAGCCGTAAAGCAGACAGTGCTGGTATCTCTTCTTTCCAAGCTCTTTGTACTAGTCTCGCTGCTCGTGTAGGTACGGGTAACATGGCAGGTGTTGCTGTAGCACTAACCGCTGGTGGCCCTGGTGCTATCTTCTGGATGTGGCTAATCGCAATGCTAGGTATGGCAACATCGTTTGCAGAAAGCACACTGGCACAGCTATACAAAACGCGTGATAACGACGGTAACTACCGCGGCGGCCCTGCATACTACATGGAGAAAGGCCTAGGCATGCGTTGGATGGGGGTTCTATTCTCTATCTTCCTCATCATTGCATTTGGTCTTGTATTCAACGCGGTTCAAGCGAACGCGATTGCAAGCGCAATGAATACGGCATTCGACCTTGAGCGTAGCTACGTTGGTGTTGGTATCGTAATCATCTCTGCGTTCGTTATCTTCGGTGGTATCCGTAAGATTGCACGCACAGCAGAAATCATCGTTCCAATCATGGCATTGGCTTACCTAGCGATCGCTATGTACGTGATGTTCGCGAACATCGAGAAAGTGCCTGAAGTACTGGCTCTTATCTTCAAGAGTGCATTCGGTCTGCAAGAAGCAGCAGCGGGTGGCCTAGGTTACGCAATCGCACAAGCGATGATTAACGGCATCAAACGTGGTTTGTTCTCGAACGAAGCGGGTATGGGTTCTGCGCCAAACGCAGCAGCTTCTGCTACGCCTTACCCACCGCACCCAGCATCACAAGGTTACGTGCAAATGCTAGGCGTGTTCATGGATACCATTGTTATCTGTTCAGCAACAGTCGCAATCATCCTGATGTCTGGTGAGTATGTACCACACGGTGAAGTAACGGGTATCGAACTAACGCAACGTGCACTAACAGCACAAGTGGGCGAATGGGGCGGCATTTTTGTAGCGGTAGCGATTTTCTTCTTCGCTTTCACTTCAATCATTGCAAACTACTCGTACGCTGAAACGAACCTTATCTTCCTTGAGCACAACAACAAGAAGGGCCTAGTGCTGTTCCGTATCGTTGTTCTGGGTATGGTTATGTTCGGTTCTCTAGCGACGTTACCAACGGTATGGGCACTGGCTGACGTATCGATGGGCCTAATGGCGATTGTTAACTTGGTGGCGATTATCCTGCTATCAGGTATCGTGATTAAGCTAGCGAAAGACTACAACCGCCAACTAGACGCGGGTAAAGTACCAGCATTCGATTCGAATGACTTCCCAGAGCTTAAGTCTCAGCTGGAAGACGGTATTTGGGACAACAACAAGAAGTAATCTTGTTGGAGCGATAAACGGCTCATCCTAAAGTGATTAGAAAGGCTAAGGTTTCGACCTTAGCCTTTTTGTTTGCCTGTCATTTGTCTCATTCTGTCTATCGAAGCTCATTCTCCCTATCGAAGTAATAGGAACAGTCATAAAGACAAGTTGATGTTTTTTCTATACTCTAGCAGCATCCAGTTAGATAACCGATTAGGGTAAAGTTATGTTAGTTGTCGTTTCTCCAGCCAAAACACTTGATTACGAATCACCATTAGCGACGGAACGCTTTAGTCAGCCTGAGTTTGTTGAACACTCTGCTGAGCTGATTGAAGAGTGCCGCAAACTGACGCCAGTAGATATTTCTGCACTGATGAAAGTCAGCGATAAAATCGCAGGGTTGAACGTAGCGCGCTTTGAGCAGTGGAGCGAGACCTTTACCCAAGACAACGCACGCCAAGCAATCCTAGCCTTTAAAGGCGATGTATACACTGGCCTAGACGCTGAAACGCTATCGGATGAAGATTTTGACTACGCACAAGACCACCTGCGCATGCTTTCTGGGTTATATGGCTTGCTTAAGCCATTAGATTTGATGCAGCCATACCGCCTAGAGATGGGTACACGCTTAGCCAATGCTCGTGGTACTAACTTGTACCAGTTCTGGGGCAACATCATCACAGACAAGCTGAATGAAGCGTTGAATGCTCAAGGCGACAATGTGTTGATCAACTTGGCGTCTAACGAATACTTTAAAGCCGTGAAGCCGAAGAACTTGGATGGCCAAGTGATTACCCCTGTATTCAAAGACTGCAAGAACGGTCAGTACAAGGTGATCAGTTTCTACGCGAAGAAAGCGCGTGGCATGATGGCTCGCTACATCATCGAGAACAAGATCGACTCGGTTGAGGCGCTGACCCAGTTTGATACGGCGGGCTACTACTTCGTTGAAGAAGAGTCGAACGCGAAAGAGCTTGTCTTTAAGCGCGAAGAGCAAAACTAGTAGTCCTTGGCTAACGAGTAGCTCTCGGTTTTAGCCTGATAACAGACCAGATAGAGAAAAGCCCCATGCAGCGAACTGCATGGGGCTTTTTTATTGAATCGTTGAAGCTGGTAGATTACTTCTTCTTTGCTGCTTTCTTTTTCTTCGCGATTTTTTTCTTCTTCGCGATTTTTTGTTTCTCTACCGCTTTCTTATCTTCTTTCTTCGGCTTCTTCTTCTTAGTCACGGCCGCTTTCTTATGCGTAGGGCGCATGCCTTCAATAAAGCGTTCTTTGATTGGTTCGTCTGTGTAACGAGCCACACGCTCAATCATTAGTTGATCGTGCGCTTCAATGATAGAAACCGCGTTACCTTTTTTACCAGCACGAGCCGTACGGCCAATACGGTGTAGGTATACGTCAGCAGTACGTGGCATGTCGTAGTTGATTACGTGGCTTACGTCTGGAAGGTCGATACCACGAGCAGCAACGTCAGTCGCTAGTAGTACGTTTACAGAGCCGTCACGGAAACGAGCAATCGCGTTGTTACGACGATCTTGAGGCATTTCACCTTGGATCCACGCACATGGGATTTGCGCGCTTTCAAGTTGAGCTCGTAGATCACCTAGACGATCACGCGTCTTCAAGAATACGATGCTGCGCTCAGCTTGCTCTGTGATGACGTGCTTTAGGATGTTTAGCTTGTGCTCTGCCGTGTCTGCACGGTGGTACCACTGAGTGATCTTCTTACGCTCACGAAGTGATGATTTCGCATCGATCTCCGCTGGGTTTTTCAGTAGATCTTCAGTGAAGCCTTCAATGCCTTTACCTTCTAGCGTTGCTGAGAACAGTAAAGTTTGTTTACGCCAGCGACACTCTGCAGACAGACGGTCAACAACAGGACCAAAGCCCATGTCTAGCATGCGGTCGGCTTCATCTAGAACCAGCCATTCAATCGCACGACAGTCAAAACGCTCGCCTTCAATGTATTCCATCAAACGGCCAGGTGTTGCTACTACGATATCTTGAGTGGTACTTAAGATATCTGCGTGCTCTTGGTACATCACACCGCCTGTGATCGTGAAGATATTTAGGCTGGTGTATTTAGCAAGCTCACGTGCTTGTTCGGTGATCTGCATTGCTAGCTCACGCGTTGGCGTCAGGATAAGCATACGTGCAGGGCCAGATTTCTTACGTGGGAAATCCAGTAGGTATTGCAGTGCTGGCAATACAAATGATGCTGTTTTACCAGTACCTGTTGGCGCAGAAGCCAAAACGTCTCTTCCATCTAACGCTTGTGGGATTGCTTCAGCTTGTATCTGTGTTGGACGTTCGTAGCCCATTTCGTCAATTGCTTTAAGCAGCTCTTGGTTTAGATCGAGTTCTGCAAAGGTTCTGATCACTGTTGTTTCTCCACAAGCAATAAATGTTTCTGCCTCAAAAAGCAGACGATAAAAAAGAGTAGTCGGACATTATAGAAGCATTAGTGATTAGGATCACATGGTATTTGCTACATCTTGAGATAAAAATCTTTAGTGAGCGCAATAAATGCTTCGCTATAACCACCTTGATGGTGAATTGTAAGCGATTCGCGCTGCAAATCTTGCTCGCAAGCAGGATCTTTAGATAACTCGAATAAAATTCGGCTAGCTGGCTTTTTATCTGTTGTTTTTACATCAAGGCGTTTTGCTAGATACCAACCACATTGCTCGGCAAGCTTGATAAAACCTTCCCCCTCAGGCGTCGGTAGGATGAAACTGGCAGTCGCGGCGTCGGTTGTTATCTCGAAACAACGCTGGGCAAGAGCTAAATGATCCAAGCTGTCGGTGTGCCTGGCGGTGGCTCTTTGGCTTTGCTGCGCCTGTTCTCCAGAGTTGAAGTAGGGCGGGTTACAGATGATCGCATCAAACCTTTGTGGAAAGTCGGTTGTTAACACGCTGCCGTGATCAAGGGAGATACGATTTTGCCAAGGCGACTGCTCAATATTGACAGTGGCAGCATCAATAGCGTGTTGATCAATATCTATCGCAGAGATTGAAGCATCTTCAAAACGCTGCGCAGCCATCAAAGCCAGCAGACCTGTCCCGGTTCCAATATCGAGTACACATGATCTTTGTGGCAGGCTTACCCAAGCGCCAAGTAATACGCCATCGGTACTGACTGGCATACCGCTTTTCCCGCCGTAAATTGAGAATTGCTTAAAATTAAAGCTTTTAGTTTGCACTGTTTTGTCTTTCATTAATGTTCTGAGTATCGAGATATTTTAAGTGATTAGCTCTAATGTTAACCGCTTGTATGAATCAATGTTCTGCTTGGAAGAATATTGTTGTGCATTATGGTTAGTTTATAATTGTGGCTATTTTTCTATAGCTAGTGGAATCCACTGCTTTTTGTTCTCATATGCAAATTTATATGGTGTTTTTGTGTGGTGACTTGCAGCTAGCCAGTTGTTTCGTCATTATGCGCGACTATTTTATAGATTGATTGGCAGCTTTGAGCTGTAACATTCATGTAAGCACAACATAAATTCATAAATATAATTAAGGATTATCTGTGAAACAGAGTCTAAAACTAACAGATATAATGGCATTGGGCTTTATGCTTTTTGCGTTTTTCTTGGGTGCGGGTAACATCATCTTCCCACCTCTAGCTGGCCAATTAGCCGGTGATCACTTCCTTCCAGCGATGTCTGGTTTTCTGCTGACTGCCGTTGGTCTGCCGTTAATCACTATCGTCGCGGTCGCAGTGGCTGGTGGCTCTTGGGGTCACTTAACTAAAGATCTTCCTAAGAAAGCAGCAACCATCATGGCTGTACTGATCTTTATCATTATCGGTCCTGCATTTGCTGCACCGCGTACTGGCCTTGTTGCCTATGAGATGGCGGTGAAACCGTTCTTCATCGATGCCTCTCAAGCTCACCTAACTCTCTTTTCGATTGCATTTTTTGCAGTAGCGATGTTCTTCTCATGGTCGCAAGGTAAGCTTATTGACGTCATTGGTAAGGTGCTAACACCTGCACTGTTCGTTGGTTTGGTTGTGCTGGCGATTGCTGTATTCGTTAACCCTCAAGGCGATATTCTTGCGGCTCACGGTGAGTACATCACTCAACCACTAACCAAAGGTTTCCTTGAAGGCTACAACACCATGGATACTTTTGCTTCTTTGATGTTTGGTATGCTGATTGTTGATGCGATTCGTAGCAAGGGCATTACTGACCGTGCAGCGACGACTAAGTACCTAATTAGCGCGGGTTGTATTGCCGCAGCGGGTCTGGCGTTTGTTTACATCTCTCTATTTTTCCTAGGCGCAACAAGTGCAACAGTCGCAGCTGGTGCAGACAATGGCGGTGCTATTTTAAGCCTATACGTTCAATCGTTGTTTGGTCCTTCTGGTCAGCTAGTGCTTTCTGTGATCGTACTATTAGCATGTCTAACTACGGCGATTGGCCTTGTGTCAGCATGTTCTGATTACTTCAGCTCGCTAACGCCTCTGTCTTACAAGACTTGGGTAATCATCAATGGTGTAGCTTGTGCAACCGTTGCGAACGTTGGTCTTTCTCAACTGATTTCTCTGTCTGTTCCAGTACTGTTTGCACTGTACCCAGTCGCTATCGCGTTGGTTGCTCTGACATTCTTACGTAGCCGTTTCCCTAATCCAAAAGCGGCTTACCGCGTAGTGGTATTAGTGTCACTGCTGTTTGCTCTTATTGATGGCGCTAAAGTAGCGGGTGTAGACGTGTCTGCACTTAAGATGCTGCCACTGTTTGAGATCGGTATGGGTTGGTTGCTTCCAACAACGGCTGCAATCATCTGTATGTTCTTTGTTGGCAAGTCAACAGAACAAGAGATGGCTGAAGAGACTGTTTAATCTTCCGTTGAGATTAGATTGTCCTTCGAGATGAAATAGAAAAGGCCTCATTACTTCGCAGTAATGAGGCCTTTTTGTATTCTGTGGTCTTTTTATATCCAGCTAGTTACTTGGTTAGCTACTTAGCCGGGAGTACTTCTGTTTGGTTATAGCTTTTCGCTGTACTCAACCAGTACTTGCTCAACCCAGCTTGCGATACGGTCGTCGCTTAGCTCGTATTGTGAATCTTCATCAAGCGCCAAACCAACGAATTGAGATTTGTCTTCGGTTAACGCTTTAGACGCTTCGAACTCGTAGCTGTCATCGTTTGGCCAGAAGCCAACAAACTCTGCACCCGCGGTTTTCAGTTCATCATGCAATAGACCCATCGCATCTAGGAACCATTCGCCGTAGCCTTCTTGGTCACCCAAACCAAACAGAGCCACAACCTTGCCTTTCATAGGCGTGGTTGCGATGTCTTCCCACAGTTCATTCCAATCTTCTTGGATTTCACCGAAGTCCCAAGTCGAGATGCCCAGCAATAAAAGGTCGTAGTCCGCCATCAATGAAAGAGGGCTTTCTTTCACGTTATGGATATCAACTAGGTCTTCACCAATAATGCCGCGAATTTTCTCTGCTGCCATTTCTGTGTAGCAGGTGGTTGAGCCGTAAAATAATCCAATTTTCATAGCAAACGTTCGATTTTAATTTCAGATGGCGAATTCTAACCATAAATCGACTTCGATTGCAGCGATTATCCGCTCAAGTCGTAATTTTTATGGCATTCATATTTGCTCTGGCATACTCTCAAAACAGTTTCCAATATTGTGAGTAACACTATGCAGTCGCCTCAAGGGCAGAGCGCAGACCACGGTCTCGTTGAGCAGTTTTTAGATGCTATGTGGATGGAGCGAGGATTATCGGAGAATACGCTTGTCTCGTACCGTACCGATTTGTCCAAGTTATTAGCGTGGATGGAAAAGAACAATTACCGCCTCGACTTCATTAGCCTTTCAGGTTTACAGGATTATCAAGGCTGGTTAGCCGACGCCGATTTTAAGCAGACCTCTCGTGCCCGTATGTTGTCGGCGATTCGTCGCTTGTTCCAATATTTGCACCGCGAGAAAATCAGAGGCGATGATCCAAGTGCCTTGTTGATCAGCCCGAAGCTGCCGCAACGCTTGCCGAAAGATTTGAGCGAAGAACAGGTTGATGCTTTGCTCGATGCGCCAGATCCGAACGATCCGATTGAGCTTCGCGATAAGGCAATGCTTGAGTTACTCTATGCAACCGGTTTGCGTGTGACAGAACTGGTTAGCTTGACGATGGAAAACATCAGCCTAAGACAGGGCGTGGTGCGTGTTATTGGTAAGGGTGGCAAAGAGCGCTTAGTACCAATGGGCGAAAATGCGGTGGATTGGATAGAGACTTTTATTGAACAGGGTCGTCCACATCTACTTGGCGAAAACAGTTCTGATGTGGTTTTTCCGAGTAAACGCGCCAAGCAAATGACCCGTCAGACGTTCTGGTATCGTATTAAGCACTACTCGGTCGTCGCTGGTATCGACACAGAATTGTTGTCACCACACGTATTGAGACACGCTTTTGCGACGCATTTACTGAACTATGGCGCAGATCTCAGGGTCGTACAGATGTTACTTGGGCATAGTGACTTATCGACTACCCAAATTTATACTCACGTGGCGACTGAAAGGCTCAAGCAAATTCATGCGCAGCATCACCCACGTGCTTAAATCCATTTATTTTTAAGGTGAACTTAATGAGCGTATTACGCCGTCTTCCTCTACTAGCGCTTCCTCTTATGATTACTGCATGTAATGCATCAGAAGCGAAAGTAGAAACAACATCAACAGCCGTAGAAGCTGCTCCAGCTCAAGCTATTGATACAGCTGCGTTAACTAAGCGTTTTGAAAAAATCGGTATTAAGGTCGATAAGATTGTTCCTTCGGATATCGATGGTTTGTTAGAAGTTCAAACCAACAGCGGCATTATATTTTCTTCTCCAGAGGGCGATCACTTTCTAGCCGGTACACTTTACTCTTTAGATGAAAACGGTAAGTTCAGTGATGTTTTGGCTGAGCGTCAAGCTCCGCTGAATGCTGAAAAAGTCGCGGCGATGTCGGATACGGTTATTGAATACAAATCCGATAACGAAAAGTATGTTGTGACGGTATTTACTGACATTACGTGTGGCTACTGTGTTCGTCTGCACAGCCAAATGCAGGGCTACAACGATCTGGGTATTACCGTTCGTTACATGGCTTACCCACGCCAAGGTGCGACAGGGCAAGTTGCCGATCAAATGGCAGCAATCTGGGCTTCAGATGATCCAAAAACAGCGATGCATGACGCTAAAGTAAATCGTCAAATGCCAGCGTCTGGTAAAGATCTAGCAGAGCAAAAGCAGATCATTGCTAAACAGTACCAATTAGGTCGTGAGCTTGGCATCAATGGCACACCGGCTATCGTGCTAGCAAGTGGTGAGTTGGTGAGTGGTTACTTACCGCCAGCACAACTTCTTCAACGTTTAGAGCAATAATCTCGTTTTCTGTATTGCCAATTTATCCCCCATGTTTTTGATTTAAGGAGTGGCCTGATTGATATCGGGCCCATTTTTATATGATAGAGATCCAACGCCGTCCTGAGGTCGACATTTCAGTCTTACCTGCTCACTTACCTGACTTGTTAAAGCGCATTTATGTGAGTCGTGGAATCGACAGTGCCGACCAACTAGAGACAGCAGCGAAAGGCTTGCACTCTTATCAAAAACTGGGCGGCATTGATGCTGCGGTTGAGCTGTTGTTCAAAGCTATTCAGCAGCAAAAACGCATCATCATTGTTGGTGACTTTGATGCCGATGGCGCGACCAGCTCGGCGCTGTCTGTTTTAGCGTTACGTATGCTCGGCAGCTCTAACGTCGACTATCTGGTACCAAACCGTTTTGAAGATGGTTATGGCTTGAGCCCTGAGGTTGTTGAACAGGCAATCGAGCTTGGTGCTGAAGTGATCATGACGGTCGACAACGGTGTCTCTTCAATTGAAGGTGTTCGCTTTGCTAAAGAGAAAGGGCTAGAGGTTCTGGTTACCGATCATCACTTGCCGGGCAATGAACTGCCAATGGTCGATGCTATGGTTAACCCAAACCTTGAAAGTTGTGCTTTTCCTTCGAAAGCCCTAGCGGGGGTTGGTGTCGCTTTTTACCTGATGATGGCATTGTGTGTTCACATGCGTAAATTGGGTTGGTTTGCAGAGCGCGGCATGACAGAACCTAAGTTGATGGAACTGATTGACCTTGTGGCGCTGGGTACGGTTGCCGACGTGGTTCCACTCGATGAAAACAACCGAATTTTAGTTCATCAAGGTTTGCAACGTATTCGTGCGGGTAAAGCTCGTCCGGGCATTCAAGCCTTGATCGAAATTGCTAAGCGAGACGCTAAGCGTTTGGTGGCGTCTGACTTTGGCTTTGCTCTTGGTCCTCGTATCAATGCAGCTGGTCGATTAGACGACATGTCTTTTGGTGTTGAGCTGCTAATGAGTAACAACATCCATGCGGCTCGTCGAATGGCGAGTGAGTTAGATGGCTTGAACCAAACACGTAAAGAGATCGAAGAGGGTATGAAGCAAGAAGCGATGGCTTTTTGTGAGCGCCTTGAATTTGGTAAAGACGACCTACCTTCTGGCTTAGCCCTGTTCCAACGTGATTGGCACCAAGGTGTGATTGGTATTTTGGCTTCGCGTATCAAAGACAAATACCACCGCCCAGTGATTGCGTTTGCAGATGGCGGCGAAGGCAGTATCAAAGGTTCATGTCGTTCAATTCCGGGTCTGCACATGCGTGATGCATTGGACCGAATTGATACTCAAAACCCTGGCTTGATTCTTAAATTTGGTGGCCACGCAATGGCGGCTGGTTTAACCATCATGGAAAAGGACTTTGAACGCTTCAGCAAGCTGTTCAATGATGTGGTGAAGAATGAACTTGGAGAAACAGCACTGAAGGGCATTATCTTGTCTGATGGTGAGCTGTTACCAGAAGAGTTCTCGATGCACACCGCTGAAACGCTGCGTTCAGGTGGCCCGTGGGGACAAGCTTTCCCTGAGCCAATCTTCGATGGTGAGTTTAAAGTGCTGCACCAAAAGCTGGTGGGTGAAAAGCACCTTAAGCTGATGCTTGAGCCGCTCTACAAAGGCCACCCAACCAATGTGATGATTGACGGTATTGCCTTTAACGTCGACCTACGTCGCTGGCCTGATGCATCAGTAAAAACCGTTCATCTTGCATTTAAGCTCGATATCAACGAATTTCGCGGCAACCAATCGTTGCAGCTGATGATTGATCATATCGAAGCCAAATAGTGATTTTGGGCTCAATAATGCTCATCATATAGTGCCAAATTCAACAAGCTCTGTTCAAAAACAGGGCTTGTTTTCCTTCCTGCCCTTACAAAATTTACGTGTTTTTTATGCCTGTCAATTTTATATCCCATTAAGTTGTTGAATCTTGGTTCACAACTCTAAAAAATTCTGTATCTCCGTCACACTTTTGAGTACAATTCTTCGGTTAAATTCTACTCATAAATGATGAGCTAAAATGTTTGAAATCAATCCTATAAAAAACCGTCTGCAGGATGTGTCTGAGCGCACAAATATCCTGAGGGGGTATCTTTGACTATGACGCTAAGAAAGAGCGTCTAGAAGAAGTAAACGCAGAATTAGAACAACCGGATGTATGGAACGAACCTGAGCGTGCTCAAGCGCTAGGTAAAGAACGTTCTGCATTGGAAGCGGTAGTAGAAACGATCGACCAACTTGACCAAGGTGTTGAGGATGTTGATGGCCTATTAGAGCTTGCGGTTGAAGAAGAAGATCAAGAAACGTTCGATGAAATTGAACCAGAACTGGCCGAGCTTGAAGCTAAGCTAGAGAAGCTGGAATTCCGTCGTATGTTCTCTGGTGATCACGATGCATCAGATTGCTACATCGATTTACAGTCAGGTTCGGGCGGTACAGAAGCTCAAGACTGGACTTCAATGATGTTGCGCATGTACTTACGTTGGGCAGATTCGAAAGGCTTCAAGACTGAAGTTATCGAAGTGTCGGATGGTGATGTTGCTGGCCTTAAAGGCGCAACGGTACGTATTTCTGGTGAGTATGCTTACGGTTGGTTACGCACAGAGACTGGTGTTCACCGTCTAGTTCGTAAGTCACCATTTGATTCAAGTGGTCGTCGTCATACTTCATTTGCATCTGCGTTTATCTATCCTGAGATTGATGACAACATTACGATCGACATTAATCCTTCTGACCTACGTATTGACGTATACCGTGCCTCTGGCGCTGGTGGTCAGCACGTAAACACCACGGAATCAGCGGTACGTATTACTCACGTTCCGACTAACACTGTGGTTCAGTGTCAGAATGACCGTTCGCAGCATAAGAACAAAGATCAAGCGATGAAGCAGCTACGTGCTAAGCTTTTTGAACTTGAGATTCAAAAACAAAATGCTGAAAAACAAGCGAGCGAAGAGACGAAATCAGACATCGGTTGGGGCAGTCAAATCCGCTCTTACGTGCTGGATGATTCTCGTATCAAAGATTTACGCACCGGCATCGAAAACCGTAATACTCAAGCGGTTCTTGACGGTGACTTAGACAAGTTTATTGAAGCTAGCCTGAAATCAGGTCTGTAAGCTTTATCAACTATTAAGCTTTACCAATAATATTGGTAAAAATGCCTATATTTACAAAAATATAGCGGTCCAAATTTTAAAAGCAGGGTACATCTCTAATGACTGATGCTGTTCAAAACGAAAACGCACAAGAAGCTTCTTCACCTGAAGAGAACAAACTAATCGCTGAGCGCCGCAGCAAGCTGGATCACATCCGCCAAAACTGCAAAGCTAACGGTCACCCAAATGACTTCCGTCGTGAGCACCTAGCTGGCGATCTTCAAGCGGAATTCGGTGAGAAGACTAAGGAAGAGCTAGAAGAGCTTAACCACATCGTTGCGATCGCTGGTCGTGTAATGGCGAAGCGTGGTCCATTCCTTGCGATTCAAGAAACTTCTGGTCGTATCCAAGCATACGCAGCGAAAGACGTACAAAAAGTACTGAAAGAGAAGTACCAAGGCCTAGATATCGGTGACATCATCGGTGTTAAAGGTGCGCTTCACAAATCAGGTAAAGGCGACCTTTACGTGAACATGGAAGAGTTTGAACTGCTGACTAAAGCACTTCGTCCTCTACCAGAGAAGTTCCACGGTCTAACTGACCAAGAGATGCGTTACCGTCAGCGTTACGTTGACCTAATCGTGAACGAAGACTCTCGCAATGCATTCATCGTGCGTTCTAAGCTTGTATCTTCAATCCGTAACTTCATGAGCGCTAAAGGCTACCTAGAAGTTGAAACGCCAATGATGCACGTGATCCCGGGTGGTGCAACTGCACGTCCATTCATCACTCACCACAATGCACTAGACATCGATATGTACCTACGTGTTGCACCAGAGCTTTACCTTAAGCGTCTAGTGGTTGGTGGTTTTGACCGTGTATTCGAGATCAACCGTAATTTCCGTAACGAAGGTCTATCTCCACGTCACAACCCAGAATTCACAATGATGGAATTCTACCAAGCGTACTCTGACTACAAAGACCTTATGGATCTGACTGAAGAGATGCTAAGCACGGCAGCAATGGACGTTCTTGGTTCTACTTCTATGCCTTACGGTGACGAAACGGTTGAGTTCGGTGGCACTTACGCTCGAATGAGCATGTTCGATGCAATCAAGCACTACAACCCTGAGCACGCTGAGATTCAAGCGCTAACAGAAGCAGACCTACAAGACCGTGAGAAGATGGTTGCTATCGCAAAATCTGTACACGTAGACGTAGAAACGTTCTGGACATGTGGTCAGCTTCTAGAAGAGATCTTTGGTGAAACGGCTGAGCCTCAGCTAATTCAACCAACGTTCATCACTGGCTACCCTGCGGACATCTCTCCTCTAGCTCGTCGTAGCGATGACAACCCGTTCTTCACAGACCGTTTTGAGTTCTTCATCGGTGGCCGTGAAGTTGCGAATGGTTTCTCTGAGCTTAACGATGCACAAGACCAAGACGAGCGTTTTAAAGCGCAAGTTAACGCGAAAGACGCGGGTGATGACGAAGCGATGTACTACGATGCAGACTACATTACTGCACTAGAGCACGGCCTACCGCCAACAGCGGGTCAAGGTATCGGTATCGACCGTCTAGCAATGCTATTTACAAACACGCACACAATCCGTGACGTGATCTTGTTCCCGGCAATGCGTCCACAGGCGTAATTCTCGCTTATAGGGCGTAACAGCCTATGTAATTAAAAAGCCACTGAAGAGTGGCTTTTTCTGTTTTGGGGCTTCAAAACCTAGTCTGTACCGCACTCTTGATTCGAAAAATCGTTATTTCTGACATAGTCTTACTATTGAGACATAAAATCTAAGATAGTCTCACTACTATACGTCTCTGCGCTGAATACGCTCTCGCGGCATTTTGTCGAACGATGAAGCAGTGACTCGTATTAGTCTGATTTAAATAAAAATAGAATAAGGAAGAAGGATGGGAACTCAATTTAAGATGGATTCCTTACCAGGTTCTCTTATCGTCGTTGGTGGTGCGTACGAACCCTGGTTATCAGTGTTAGAACAAGTGGGTTGGCAGTGTACCCAGTGTGCAGATTTACGAAAAGCCGATGCCTTGATTGCTGATATTGGCCCATGTATTGGTATTGTCGATCTTAGTCATGATGAGTTCAGTCTCAACGGTATTGCTAACCTTGTGAGCAATAACAAGCAGGTGAGATGGCTCGCCTTTATCCGTGAATCTCAATTAAGCTCTGATACGATCTGCCAGTTTATCGTCAACTTCTGTATCGACTTTTTCACGGCACCAATCCCAGATGCTCAATTGCTGAGTACCATTGGTCACCAACTGGGTATGCTTAAGCTTGAGCAGAAGGTATGGCCAAACTACGGCATCAATAACAACATGGGACTGCTAGGCGATTCTGTGGCCGTGAAGCGCTTGAGAGACCAAGTAAAGCGTATTGGGCCGACTGATGTCAGTATCTTGATTTATGGCGAGAGTGGGGCTGGTAAAGAGACGATTGCACGCTCGATTCATCAAAATTCGTCGCGAGCACAGAAACCATTTTTAACGGTTAACTGTCGTGCCTTGTCTGAAATGAGAATAGAGGCCGAGGTGTTTGGCATATCAGCACCGTCAGCGACTGCGCCTTGTATGTTGGAAGAAGCCGATGGCGGAACCATCTTGCTTAATGATGTTTTAGCGATGCCACGCAATCAACAACTGAACCTGTTGCGCTTTCTACAAGAAGGTAAGATTGAAACTGCGAATGGACCTAAATCTGTCGATGTGCGTATTCTGGCCGCGAACTCCTCTGATATCGAGAAGGCGTTGATCGAGGGCGACTTCAATGAAGAGCTTTATCACTATATCAATGTTCTGCGTATTCATGTTCCAAGCTTAAAAGAACGTGTGAGCGATATTTCAGTACTGGCGAATCATTTTCTGCGTGAGTACTCGAAAGAGTTTAATGCTCAAGCGAAGAGCTTCTCAGACGATGCTATCCGTTCGATGAATCGATACCATTGGCCTGGAAATGTGCGTGAGCTGATGAATCAAATTAAGCGTGTCGTGCTGATGTCGGATGCGGTGATCATTGACGATCAACAACTGGATTTACCAAAACAGAATGATGAACGCCGAAGCTTGAAGAGTATTCGAGAGCGCTCAGAGCGCGATGCGTTACTGATTGTATTGGAATCTTACGGTGGTCAGGTTTCATTGGCGGCTAAGGAGCTCGGTGTATCACGAGCGACGATGTACCGCTTGCTGAATAAACACAGCCTAATCTCTGAAGGTGTTGTTTAGACTCTTCTCTACATGACTTTATTCAGTCACCGTAAATTAAAGGCCACGTATCTACGTGGCTTTTTTGTTTCTGAAGGGTAGTCCGTTGTTTTCTAGTTAGACCCTAAGAGAGATATGCTGTGATTTTATATAAGCATGGTGAATATGTTATATGTAAATGAATATGCAACTGATATTTTAGGCGAATGCATTGTTTTAAAAATGTTAATCAATTAGCGGTTGAATAATATACTCACTTGGTTAGACTTTAACCGTTAAAGCAACGATTTAACAAAGACTTGTCTGCTTTTACTTCCCCATTTTTTTTTTGGATTTTTTAGTTAGCTTGGAGGCGCAAATGAAACATTTCGATTTTATACAGCATATTTGCGCGTCGTTTGAGCCGTGTACTGACATGGTGACTGATATGTCACTCACATCAGCCATAGCCGATCGAAACACCCAAGATAAACCTAACTAATAGATCCGTACCCTTATTTGGCTGCGGAAAAATAGCAGCTAAGTGAGAAGCCCTCATACTATCTAACACGCTATTTTTCCTCAGTTGATTCAACAACTGGAGAGTTATTATGCGTCACTCAGTATATTTAAAATTAGCAACAGTCCTTATCCGTGCCGATCTTCGTCGTGAAGAGCGCGAATGGCAACGAAAAGTTCGTCGTAGTTCATATGAGCTGCCATGGAACAATACTCACTTATTAAGAGATATTGGTCTTGAAGCTGACGGTCGACCGATTGGTTTTTCTGAACCAGAAGTCGTCACGATTGAACGTCGAGTACGTCACCTTCGTCGTGTCTTAAGTGCGCGAATACCGACGTAATCTGCGGGGTTGATAGCACCTTTCAACCCCTAAGATAATTAACAGTGATAGTTATGGCGTCGAAAGTGCAAACTTTTGAACTAGAACTAGAACTGGACAAAAAAGAGAAGCATTGGCTTCTCTTTTTTGTTTTTGTGCGCCGAGCATGGCGTTGATCTAGGAGGTGAAAGTCCTCTACGGGCTC
>NZ_JBFSVE010000022.1:0-73551 GCF_041467715.1 Vibrio sp. 10N.247.311.14 | reverse complement strand
TGTTAGGCCTGCCGCCAGCGTTCAATCTGAGCCATGATCAAACTCTTCAATTTAAGATTTTGTGACTCAACGAATACTGACTTCAAAACTAATATTTACCGCTCTTTCGAAAAAGAACAGAAACATGTAATTCTAAAGCTATTACCATTCCAACAGAATGGTAATGAATTGACTGTGCCAAATAATCCCTCTCTATAAAGAAAGTAATTATTCGTATTGGTCACTCAGTTCATTGAAACCAAATTTGATTCCGAGGAATCTGTTTTACTTCTCTTTAAAAAAGGGAAGATAAAACGTTTTGATATTCATCAACGAGTGCCCACACAGATTGATAGGTTTAAATTGTTAAAGAGCTTCTCTTCGTTGTGACTTACATCACTTCGGAAGAGGCGGCCATTCTAGCGATTTAATTCTCAGTGTCAAACACTTATTTGGAATTAATTCCTACTTTCTAAAAGTAGAAGCGAATCATCGCTTAAAGCTAGTTGCCTTACTAACATTTCTCGCTGAAGCCTTGTGGCGTCTGCCGTGTCAGTGAGGCGGCATTATAGAGATGCCGCTCATATTGGCAAGCAATAAATGCGCTTTTTATTAAAAAAAGAGGTTAAGCGAAGACATTTCAACCAAGGGCTTATTTATACCACTTTCACCCCAAGTTTCGAACAAATTACCCACAACGACCTGTGGATAACTACTCTCCACTATCAAAAAAGTAAGATAAACGAGCCCTAGGGTTTAGATACTCTCGAACTTGTTCAGGTAATTTGCTTGGATGAACGGCATTAACGATTTTGATCTCTTTAATAAAGAGGTCAATGATCGGAGCTTGGGTTCTTGGCACGCTAGGATCATAGATAAGTACATTTGGATAAAGCATATGTTTAGCGTTAACGGATATCACAATCCCAATCGAGTCATTTGAAAGCTGTACTACAGTTCCTGGTGGATAGACTCCCATGAACTTAACTAACAGCCCCAAGTTATCTTGGCTATATAGATGCTTGCAGCTCTTATATAGGTGGGACAGTGCCAAATACGGGATCATTTGTTGAGATTGCGTTTTACCATGGCAAAGGTTATCAAATGCATTAGCCACGGCGACTATCTTGGCAAATTCATCAATCTCATGTTCTTTTAAGCCCTCGGGGTAGCCAGAACCATCATTCATCTCATGATGTTGAGCGATCACCTTTTTAGCACTTTCAGGAAAGTCATCAATTGCCGATACAATATCCGCACCGTATTTAGTATGAAGCTTCAGGTAGTTCTCTTCTGGCACCGTTAGTGCACTCTGCTTTCTTAGTATCGCGACTGGTATTTTGATCTTGCCTACATCGTGAAACAACGCTGCGAATGAGAGGTCTTTCAATTGCTGTGTGTTATAGCCTTTGGCCTTTCCTATCATCAGTGCAACAACCGAAACATTTAGAGTATGAAAGTAAATATCTTCGAAATCTGCTTTAGCATTCATAAGGTGCAAGGTGACGTTATCATCGCTCACTAGAGTTTCAACGATATCATCAACAAGAGCCTTAACCTCCCCTACCGCATCTAAAGGTCTGTTACGGATCTTGGTCATCACAGATCGCATTCGAGCAAGCGAACGTTCAAACTCTCTCTCACAATGACTCACCCTGCGGCGGTAAGAGCTAAGGGTTTCGATACGCTCATGCTTATCTTTCCACATTCTTTCCGTTTCAAGGCTTACCTGTGAATCAATATCGACTTCTTGTTCACCTACGTGATTAACAGGTAAAGGTGAGGTATCACTTTGACTCAGGTTTATATAGACGTGCTTAATCCCAAGATGTCGAATTACTTTTACTTGAGCGTCATCTTTGATTTTAAAGCTGTTGAATAAAAATGGGTGTTCATTCCATTTTACGGGGAGTCGTATATGCAGACCGGGCTGAATGCGATCTACGGTAATCTTTATGCTGCCCATTTTTATATATAATATTGATGATTAATCTCTATTTATAATTCTAATAAAACCAAGCAGCAATTTCACTATCCAATTTCACAGGCTCAACTTAAAGAGTCGCAGTGCACCATCCAGCGTATACCGAATTTATCTTCTACTTTGCCAAATCGAGCCCCCCAAAAAGTATCTGCGAGTGGAGTCATTATCCGCCCTCCCTTCTTGAGCTTTTCAAAGATTTGTTCTTGAGTCGCGGTATCTTCAGTCACAAGAGAGAGAGCGAGATTGTTGCCTTCAAGTTCTTTTGCCTTAACACCATCAGACATCATCAGCTTCATACCAAACGCTTCGAACTCAGCATGCATAACCCAATCAGGTTGAGCGCCCTCGATTACCTGTGGTGCATCACTAAAAAGCTGCTTAGATAAAACCACACCACCAAAACACTTGTGATAAAAATCCAACGCTTCATTACAACGACCATCAAAAAACAAGTAAGGGGTTACTGTCAGCATATCTATCTCCTCTGTTAGTCCTTTAAACATAGACAATAGAAAAGAGAATGACAGGTAACATCATGATTTAAGATAATTAATTCATTATCAGATCGAATAGCGAAGGGAAATTATGAGATTTAGGAGTGAAACATCAAGATCTGTCTGATTGAAGAGCAACTGCAACGACACGCCGGATTTCAAATTCACATACGTCCAAAACATAGAAAGGTCGCTATAAAAGCGACCTTTCTATGTTTGGTACCGATAGGCGGACTGATTGGACAGGCATTCTTGCCGCCACCGTGAAGGCAATGCTTCCTATACCCCAGATACAACAAAGCCCCGATTTTCATCTAGGCTTTGTCATTTAAATATGGTGCCGGTAGGTGACTTGACTGGGCTTGCATCCAAGCCGACACGCTGGATTTAAAATTCACAAACGCCCAAAACGACGAAAGGTCGCTATAAAAGCGACCTTTCTATGTTTGGTACCGGTAGGCGGACTGATTGGACAGGCATTCCTGCCGCCACCGCGAAGGCAACGCTTCCTATATCCCAGATACAACAAAGCCCCGACTTTCGTCGAGGCTTTGTCATTTAAATATGGTACCGGTAGGCGGACTTGAACCGCCACGCCCGAAGGCAACGGATTTTGAATCCGTCGTGTATACCAATTTCACCATACCGGCATTATCTTGGGGCATTGCCCTTTCGATGTTTGGCATTATACGTATGCGAACTGATGTGGCAAGTATAAAAACTTGAATTCATGTGTGTTTGCCGATAATTTCGCCACTAAGTCATAAGCTGTGCGTCATGTCTCTTTTCAGGCTAAGCCTTAAACTATATTCTGACGCCTCAATTTTTAAAGAAGTAATAACACATGACATCAACAAACACTCTGCCACCAGCAGGAGTCATGCGCCGATTTGGTGCCTTGTTCTACGACGCTCTGATCGTAATCGCTATTGAAATGTTGGCGGCTGGCGTCATTGTCGCCCTACTGCACGCACTCATGGCTCTCGGCATTTTTAACCACAGCGGATATGCCGATGTTAGTGACTTCTTAACCAACCATCCGATTTGGAGCCCTGCATACACCTTTTACTTAGTGGCCGTTTGGGTATATTTCTTCGTCTTCTTCTGGACTAGAGCTGGTCAAACTCTCGGCATGAGAGCTTGGAAGCTGCGCGTTCAAAACAAAGATGGCTCAGCGCTCACAGTAACTCAGGCGCTGATTCGTTTAGGTACTTCAGGTTTTGGACTGGCAAACCTATGTGTTCCATTCGATCCTGAAAAACGTGGCTTTCACGATATCTGGGCAAAGACCGAAGTCGTTGTGTTACCACAAGCACGATAATGTGATTTAAGTTAGCTCCAATCAAGATCAAAAAAGGAAGGCGTTATGCCTTCCTTTTTACTATTTACAGTTTCCGCCTCAAGAGCATGATGGCAATTCCAAGGAACACCACGCTCGGGGCTATTGCGCCAAAGGCGGGTGGTATTTGATAAACCAAACTCACTGGGCCAAAGAACTCACTGGATATATAGAAGGTAAAGCCAGCAATAACACCTGACAAAATCCTCGCACCCATGGTCACACTACGCAAAGGACCAAAGATAAACGACAGTGCCATCAACATCATAACCGCGATCGAAATTGGCTGGGTTATCTTTCTCCACAGCGCCAATTCATAGCGTGATGCATCTTGCTCTGACGCCTTCAGATAAGAAACATAATCATACAACCCACTTAACGATAGCTCTTCTGGTTTAACCGTTACTATCGCCAACTTATCTGGAGCTAATGACGTTTCCCAAGAGTAAGTCGGTAAACTTTCTTTAGTAATTTGAAGTTCGTTATCAAAAGACGTGATCTCTACATCCTTCATCGTCCACACGTTGTCTCCAACGTAATCAACTTCGTCAGAATAAATAGCGGTTTTAAGTGCCTTGTTTTCATCAAAGCGCCACATGTTCATTCCATATAGCTTCTGGTCATCGATTTTGACAATGAAGATGAAGTCATTGGCATCACGAGCCCAGACACCACTTTGCGTCGAAATAATATTACCACCAGCAATCGAGATAGTTCTTAAATCACGAGCCATTTTCTGCGCTTGCGGTGCTCCCCATTGACCAAGCAATGTCACCACGATCATCAGTGGAATAGCTGTTTTAAGTACTGATAGGCCGATATCTAACTTAGAGAAACCAGCTGCCTGCATAACGACAAGCTCAGAACTTGCAGCAAGCATACCAAGCCCTATCAATGCGCCAAGCAATGCAGCCATTGGAAAGAACATTTCGATATCACGAGGGATACTCAATAAAACGAAATACAGCGCTTGTAATAGATCGTATGTACCACGGCCAACTTTTCTTAGCTGTTCTACATATTTGATGATCCCAGAGAGACCAACAAACGTCACCAATACCAGTGACGTCGTTGCGATGATGGTTCTGCCTATATATAAATCGAGAATCTTAAACACGGCTTAAGCCAACCTCTTATTCTTGAATTTTTCTTTCAAACGCCTTACTGGCACGCTATCCATAAAGTTGGCACCAATCGCGACAAATAACAATAACGCATTGATTGGCCACATGCCGATTACCGCAGGAATGCTCCCCTCTTCGATTGAAGACTTGGTTGCACTGATTGCTAAGAAATAGGTGAGATAAATCAGTATTGCTGGGCCGATTTTCGCAAAACGACCTTGTCGAGGGTTTACCGCAGACAGTGGCACGACAAGCATGGTCAACAATGGAATACAAAGTACCAAAGAAATACGCCACTGCAACTCTGCTTTCGCACTATTATTTGAGTTACCAATCAGTTCAAGCGTAGGGATCGCTTCCCAGTCTCGACCTTTCTTCTCAACTTCACGCTGACCAATCAGGCCTTCGTATTCTTCAAAGTGTGTCACCCTGTAGTCAAGGCGAGTCGGAATGCCTTCATGACGAGTACCATCGTACATTACGATCACTTGGCGACCATCACTGAGCTCTTTTACATCACCTGACTTCGAGAACATCACACTTGGCAGTACAGAATCACGCGGACGCATTTGAGCTACGAACACGTTTTCTAACTTATTACCGTCGATATCATCAATAAACACGACAGAAGAGCCATCCGGCGTACCTTCAAACTTACCTTTTGGTAGCAAATCAACGCTGTTCTCTGCAGCTACTTCTTCATACATTTGTTCAACTTTGTCTTGTGACCAAGGAGATAACCAAAATGAGTTAAAGGCTGCAACAGATGCCGTAATTAAAGCGAGGTAAAGCGCAGATTGGATCAGGAATTTATTACCGATACCGGTGGCGTTCATGACCACTATTTCACTTTCAGCGTAAAGGCGGCCAAAAGTAAGCAAAATACCAATATAGATACTGAGTGGAAGCATCAATAGGCCCATCGCTGGCATATTTAAGCCAACAATCGAAAATATAAGACTCGCAGGGATATCACCATCAGAGGCATCCGCTAAAACACTGATGAATTTTTGGCTGAGAAACACGAGAAAGAGAACAAAAAAGATCGCAAATTGGCTCTTGATTGTCTCGCGGATCAAATATCTAACAATAATCACGCTCAAATTACCTATACAAAACTTGTTTTTTTGATTGAATCACTATAATTTCCCGTTGAACCTTTTATTTTTTTAAATTTTTAGCTAAGTGTTAGCGTTCTTCTTTAAGGTTAGTTCCATTATAGGATCCAACAAGTAAGAACCCATTATCTAACATTTAGTTCGATTTGTCTTCAGGATGTAGGAGTACGCATGGAGTTCAGTGTAAAAAGTGGCAGCCCAGAGAAACAGCGCAGCGCATGTATCGTTGTCGGTGTATTCGAACCGCGCCGCCTTTCTCCAGTAGCCGAGCAATTAGATAAGATTAGCGATGGCTACATTAGTTCACTGCTTCGTCGCGGTGATCTAGAGGGTAAACCTGGCCAGATGCTACTACTGCATCAAGTACCTGGTGTACTTTCAGAACGTGTTCTACTGGTAGGCTGTGGTAAAGAACGTGAGCTAGGCGAGCGTCAATACAAAGAAATTATCCAAAAAACCATCAGTACACTAAACGAAACAGGTTCTATGGAAGCTGTATGTTTCCTTACAGAACTTCACGTTAAAGGTCGCGACACTTATTGGAAAGTTCGCCAAGCGGTAGAAGCGACTAAAGATGGTCTTTACACATTTGACCAATTCAAGAGCAACAAGCCAGAGACTCGTCGCCCACTACGTAAATTGGTATTCAATGTACCAACACGTCGCGAATTGAGCCTGGGTGAGAAAGCAATCTCTCACGGCCTTGCTATTGCTTCAGGTGTAAAAGCGTCTAAAGATCTAGGCAACATGCCACCAAACATCGCAAACCCTGCTTACCTTGCTTCTCAAGCTCGTCGTTTAGCCGACGATTACGAGACAGTGAAGACTAAGATCATTGGCGAAGAAGAGATGGAAAAACTGGGTATGACATCATACCTAGCAGTTGGCCGTGGCTCTAAAAATGAATCGATGATGTCTATCATGGAATACAAAGGCGCTCCGGATCCAGATGCGAAGCCGATTGTATTAGTAGGTAAAGGTCTGACTTTCGATTCAGGCGGTATCTCGCTTAAGCCTGGTGAAGGCATGGATGAGATGAAGTACGACATGTGTGGTGCGGCGTCTGTATTCGGTACAATGAAAGCACTGGCTAAGCTGAACCTGCCTATTAACGTGGTTGGTATCCTAGCCGGTTGTGAAAACATGCCGGGCAGCAATGCTTACCGTCCAGGTGATATCCTAACGACAATGTCAGGCCAAACGGTTGAAGTACTCAACACTGATGCTGAAGGTCGCTTGGTTCTATGTGATGCTCTAACTTACGTTGAGCGTTTTGAACCTGACTGTGTTGTCGATGTTGCTACGCTAACTGGCGCATGTGTTATCGCTCTAGGTCACCACATCAGTGGCGTTCTATCGAACCACAACCCACTTTCTCACGAACTTGTTAATGCTTCAGAGCAAGCAAGTGATCGTGCATGGCGTCTACCTATGGCAGACGAATACCATGAGCAGCTAAACAGCCCATTCGCTGATATGGCGAACATCGGTGGCCGTCCTGGCGGTACAATTACTGCTGGTTGCTTCCTGTCTAAATTCACTAAGAAGTACCACTGGGCACACATCGACAGTGCTGGTACAGCTTGGAAGTCAGGCGCAGCGAAAGGCTCGACAGGTCGTCCTGTCTCAATGCTAGTCCAATTCTTATTGAACCGCAGCGGCCAAGAGACTGAAGAGCAATCTTCAAAATAATAAAAGGGCCTACGGGCCCTTTTTTAATAAGTGCTATTTGTTAGACCCTGTTAACCAAGTAACATTGATATCCACAATTTTCAGTTCGAGTATTAAGTATGCAGACTGCTACATTTTACATTGTGCCTTCAGACAGCCCGCAAGCCAGCGAAGATGGTTTTGCTCACTATGTGCTGTTTCTTGCTCAGCACTTTGCGAAACAAGGCGCTAAACTTTACCTCAACTGTAATGACAAAGAGCATGCCGAACGTATTGCTGAAGTTTTCTGGCAAGTCGAGCCCTGTGATTTTATTGCGCACAACTTGGTTGGCGAAGGCCCGAAGTATTCAACCAACATCGAAATTGGCTATCAAGGCGTAAAACATAATTGGAATCGTCAGCTAGTAATTAATCTGGCCGATAATCATACAACCTTTGCGAACGCCTTTGCTCAGGTGATAGACTTCGTCCCTTGCGAAGAAAAAGCTAAGCAACTCGCTCGAGAAAGGTATAAAATTTACCGTCAAGCTAGATATCAGCTACAAACTATCGAGATTCAACATCCATAGTCAAACCTCATAGTTAAAGCTATCTTTGGATTTAGATTCAAGAAGCTTCACTTATGAAGTTTGACCACGATTAACCATTCACAGTATCCGTTTAAGAGCACTATGGAAAAGACATACAACCCAACATCAATCGAACAAGCTCTGTATAAGACTTGGGAAGAGAAAGGCTACTTTAAGCCACACGGTGACACATCAAAAGAAGCTTACAGCATCATGATCCCGCCACCGAACGTCACTGGCAGCCTACACATGGGTCACGCGTTCCAAGATACGATCATGGATACGCTTATCCGTGCTCAACGTATGAAAGGCAAAAACACGCTTTGGCAAGTGGGTACTGACCACGCTGGTATCGCAACTCAAATGGTTGTTGAGCGTAAGATTGCTGCCGAAGAAGGCAAAACAAAACACGACTACGGCCGTGAAGCTTTCATCGACAAGATCTGGGAATGGAAAGGCGAATCAGGTGGCACGATCACTCAACAACTTCGTCGTCTTGGTGCATCTGTAGATTGGGATCGTGAACGATTCACTATGGATGACGGCCTATCGGCTGCGACTCAAGAAGTGTTTGTTCGTCTATACGAAGAAGACCTAATCTACCGTGGTAAGCGTCTAGTAAACTGGGATCCTAAACTGCACACTGCAATCTCGGATCTTGAAGTTGAAAACAAAGACAAAAAAGGTTTCATGTGGCACTTCCGCTACCCGCTAGCGAACGGTGTTAAAACGGCTGATGGTAAAGACTACATCGTTGTTGCGACTACACGTCCAGAAACCATGCTTGGCGATACTGGTGTTGCTGTTAACCCAGAAGATCCTCGTTACAAAGATCTTATCGGCAAAGAAATCCTACTTCCTGTTGTAAACCGTCTTATCCCTATCGTAGGCGATGAGCACGCAGACATGGAAAAAGGCACGGGTTGTGTGAAGATCACTCCAGCTCATGACTTTAACGATTACGAAGTGGGTAAGCGCAACAACCTACCGATGATCAACATCCTAACGTTCAACGCTGATATCCGTGATGCTGCGGAAGTCTTCACAACGAACGGCGAAGAATGCGATGTTTACTCAACAGATATCCCTGCTAAGTACCAAGGCATGGAGCGTTTTGCTGCACGTAAAGCTATCGTTGCTGAATTCGATGAGCTTGGTCTTCTTGAAGAGATCAAAGATCACGACCTGACTGTCCCTTACGGCGACCGTGGTGGCGTGGTTATCGAACCAATGCTGACTGACCAATGGTACGTGCGCACAGCACCTCTTGCAGAACCTGCAGTTAAAGCGGTTGAAGATGGTCAAATCCAATTCGTACCTAAGCAGTACGAAAACATGTACTTCGCGTGGATGCGTGACGTGCAAGACTGGTGTATCTCTCGTCAACTTTGGTGGGGCCACCGTATCCCAGCATGGTACGACAACGATGGTAAAGTTTACGTAGGTCGCACTGAAGAAGAAGTTCGTGAAAAGAACAACCTAGCGCCTGTTGTTGTGCTTAAGCAAGACGACGACGTACTGGATACTTGGTTCTCTTCTGCACTTTGGACGTTCGGCACACAAGGCTGGCCTGAAGATACTGAAGCACTGAAAACATTCCACCCATCTGAAGTACTAGTATCTGGTTTTGATATTATCTTCTTCTGGGTTGCTCGTATGATCATGATGACCATGCACTTCGTGAAAGACGAAGATGGCAAGGCTCAAGTACCTTTCAAAACTGTTTACATGACGGGTCTTATCCGTGATGAAAACGGCGATAAGATGTCTAAGTCGAAAGGTAACGTACTTGACCCAATCGACATGATTGATGGCATCGGCCTTGAAGAGCTAGTAGAAAAGCGTTGTGGCAACATGATGCAACCTAAACTGGCTGCTAAGATCGAAAAAGCGACACGTAAAACATTCGAAAACGGTATCGAACCCTACGGTACTGACGCACTGCGTTTCACTCTTGCTGCTATGGCTTCAACTGGCCGTGACATCAACTGGGACATGAAGCGTCTCGAAGGTTACCGTAACTTCTGTAACAAGCTATGGAACGCAAGCCGTTACGTACTGATGAACACAGAAGAGCACGACTGTGGCATGTCACTGTCTGTAGAAGACCGTGCAAACATGGAATTCTCTCTAGCCGATAAGTGGATTGAGTCTCAGTTTGAAGTTGCAGCGAAAGAGTTTAATGCTCACCTAGACAACTACCGTCTAGACATGGCAGCAAACACGCTTTACGAATTCATCTGGAACCAATTCTGTGACTGGTACTTAGAGCTAACTAAACCTGTTCTTTGGAAAGGTACTGAAGCTCAACAACAAGCGACTCGTTACACGCTTATCACGGTTCTTGAGAAGACTCTGCGTCTTGCTCACCCTGTTCTTCCTTACATCACTGAATCTATCTGGCAGAGCGTTAAGCCGCTAACAGACGGCGTTGAAGGCGAGACAATCATGACTCAAGCGCTTCCTCAGTTTAATGAAGCTAACTTCAATGCTGAGATCGTTGACGACATCGAATGGGTTAAGACTTTCATCACTGCTATCCGTAACCTACGTGCGGAATACGACATTGCACCAAGCCAAGGCTTAGAAGTAATGATCAAGGTTGCTGATGAGAAAGATGCCGCTCGTATCGAAGCGAACAAGATCGTTCTTACTTCTCTAGCTAAGCTAGACGATATTAAAGTTCTAGCTGATGGTGAAGAGACTCCTGCTTGTGCAACTAAACTGGTTGGCAAATCTGAGTTGATGATCCCAATGGCGGGTCTTATCGACAAAGATGCAGAGCTTGCTCGTCTAGATAAAGAAGTCGCTAAGACTCACGGCGAGATTAAACGTATCGAAGGTAAGCTAGGTAACGAAGGTTTCGTTGCTAAAGCACCAGAAGCAGTTATCGCGAAAGAGCGTGAAAAGCTTGAAGGCTACAAGGAAACTCTTGTTAAGCTTGAAGAGCAAAAAGCGACAATCGCTGCGCTTTAAAACCGAGTGAACGAGAAGGCTTCAAACTTCTCGGTCTAAATAGAAAGGTTGGTCTTGGTGACCAGCCTTTTTTTATGTCCCTGATTCCAATATTCCAATATTCCAATGCTTCTCACTCTAGCCGCACTGATTGATAGGTTTCATCTATCAAATTAATCTCTACTTCCCATTATACTTGATGATAATAATTCTCAATAATAGACCTATCAAAACAACACAACGACTGAGTAATTATCATGAAAAAGACACTAACCTTTGCTGCATTACATTTTACTATCGCATTTAGTGTCGCTTATGTACTAACAGGCGACATCTTAATTGGTAGCTTAATCGCTATGATTGAGCCCTCTGTGAATACTGTTGCCTTCTATTTTCATGAAAAGGCGTGGGCTCAAGTTCCAGCTCTTAAAGCTCGCCAGTGGATGACCAAATTAAAAACAGCAAGCTTTGCTACCATCCACTTTAGTGTTGCCTTTACTGTTGTCTACTTGTTGACTGGAGATGCTTTTATCGGCGGTGTGATGGCTTTGCTAGAGCCAACTTTAAATACCGTTGCTTACTACTTCCACGAGAAAGTCTGGTTACGTAAATCAGGCGACCAAATGGCACAACAACAATTCTGTTTGCACCAACATGCTTAGTCACCATATATTGGGTCACATATTAGTGACCCTTTCATAGGCAGATCATGGAACAAATTGCTGAGTTCACCCTTAGACCCATTACACCGCAAGACAACCCAAGCATCGCACAAATCATTCGCCAAGTTTCGGCTGAGCATGGACTCACAGAAGATAAAGGTTATGGCGTAGCCGACCCAACACTCGATGATATGTACTCTGTCTATAGCCAAGCGAATGCAATGTACTGGGTTATCGAACACAACGGAAAGATCGTCGGAGGCGGTGGCTTTGCCCCTCTAGCAGGTAAACCCAATGTGTGTGAGCTACAAAAGATGTACTTCTTACCGCAAACTCGAGGGCATGGCCTAGCCAAGCGAATTGTCGCTTTGAGCTTAAAGCAAGCCAAGCAACTTGGGTATCAACACATGTATTTAGAAACGACGAAGTGCTTGGGTGCTGCGGTCAAACTCTATGAGAAGCTTGGGTTTGAGCATCTTGAGTCAGCTTGGGGAGAAACAGGCCACGACGCTTGTGAGGTTGTCATGGCCAAGTCGTTATAAGCAGAATGCGCCGCTATAGCGAAAGAAGATAACGCTAAAATATACGGAGTTAACGTAGAAAGTTACTGACGCAAGAAGTTGGGTTCAAGGCAACAAAAGAACTCTCTTCTTGCCCATCAAGTACCACTTCTAATGGGTATAGATACTTGGGGTTAGGATTCTCAATATCAAAAATGATAGGAGCTTCGACCTGGAACACGACGCCAGTATGTTCAGCGCGTACATCAATCGGCATCACGAGAGTCATACCATTAAACTTGATGGATGCCGATACTAACCCCGCCTTTAGCGTTTGATAGATAACATCCACTTTAAACTCACAGCCACCACCGTGGTGCCAGATCTGCTCTGTGACAACTTGCTCTAGCTTGACGTTTCGAACGAACTGCAGGTATGGCGCTTGCCAAATCCCGATGCGTGAATCAGATTTAGCGATAGCCTGTGAAGATACAGAGTCATCCATGTCTTCTTCAAGCAATAGGCTCTCCTCTTCTTCAAGGAAAAGGATCTCGAAACGGTTTCGGCCGGACTGCATATAAGGACGGATATCTTTACGGTATTCAGCTTGGCTACCATCACAATCAAAAACAGCCACACCATTAAGTCGAACTTCAGCAAAATAATCGACTCCAGCCATCACTAACTCAACAAATGGACACGCTAACATAGCGTCATCCACTTCGATGTCGTGCATCAGGTGCCACTCTTGCTCTGCAATTTGACTTTCACTCAAGCTATCAGGGAGCTTTGAGCTTAACGGAGCCGGAAAGGTGATGTCATCTTGTGGGATAGAGAGATCCGTCAGTGGCGAAATTTGCCAAAGACCATCGAGAAGCAACCGCATATCATTCCTTGAGCTAGATCAAT
Source organism: Vibrio sp. 10N.247.311.14 (assembly GCF_041467715.1). Taxonomy (NCBI): domain Bacteria; kingdom Pseudomonadati; phylum Pseudomonadota; class Gammaproteobacteria; order Vibrionales; family Vibrionaceae; genus Vibrio; species Vibrio sp. 10N.247.311.14. Next base: position 60,247 of record NZ_JBFSVE010000022.1, on the reverse strand, counting down.
TTTGACCGCATTATAATGAATGAATGCATATAAAGACATTTATTTTTCTGAGGGTAAAAAATGCCAGCTCGAGGCTGGCATTTTTTAAAATTGGGAAAGAATTACTCTTCGCCTTCATCATCTTCGTCTGGGTAGATAGCATCTTCACCTTCGTAGTAAGTGCCCCAACCGTCGTAGATAATGTCAAACTTCTCTGCAAGGTTTACAAGCTTCTCAACTTGCTCATCAATCGCTTCTGCATTCAGAGTACATTGCATCGTTGCATCACAACAAAGTAGCTTATTGCCATCTTCGTCTTCTGTCTCTTCAGCTTCAAGCACTTCAAAGCCCATTTTGAATGCTTCAACAACCGCTTTCTCAAGCACATCGAAATCTTCAGCAAATAGGTGATGCTCGATATCGTATAGAGCTTCAGGATCGCTACCATCTTCAATTAATGCTGTAATGATGTCGCGAGTCTCTTCCTTTTGAAATTCAATTAATTCCGCTACTGATAGATATTCATCTTCGTGAGACATGTGTCTGCTCCAGAGTGTTGACTATGAAAAGATCAAATTTGATTGTCACGAAATATGGCACGGATCGTCCAGAAAAGCCACCCAGATCAGGCCTAGAAAGGTAAGTTTATCGCGAGATCGCAGCGCCAATATCAATTCAAAAGTGAAATCAAAATCACAGAAACAAATTTTCAACATTTTATTAACTGCGCCGTATTTTAGCATTTCGTTTTTGTGGCCACTTTAGGGCTTATTGAATAAAACTTGCGTGATTAGTCACGTTAGGTGCATACGCTAAACCGCTTTTGGGGTGCATAAATCCTCAGCTTGTTATCAAAAAGTGCATAATAGTGAATAAAAAATCACGATTAATAAGCAAAATTCAATTCTAACAAGCCACGAATTGAGCATAGATCCTCAAAAACGTTGTTCCGTTCGATAGCCAGTTAGTTGGAATTTAATCTGTATAAACTTAAAAATCACAGGTTTTATGACCAATTATTACCCAAATACCTTGTATTAACTCAATCTACAAAACTTGCATATTACGGACAAGCTTGTCATAAATAGACGCTGGATTAATAGTAAGGATGCAAAATGAGTAAGCTGTACGTTGGCTCCGAAGTCGGTCAATTGAGACGAGTTCTCCTAAATAGACCTGAAAGAGCACTCACCCACCTCACCCCTTCAAACTGTCATGATCTTCTATTTGATGATGTACTTGCCGTTGAAGCCGCTGGTGAAGAACATGATGCCTTTGCAGAAACGCTGCGCAGCCAAGACGTAGAAGTACTACTGCTGCATGACCTGCTAGTAGAAACGCTTGCCGTATCTCAGGCTCGTGAGTGGTTGCTGAATACTCAAATCTCAGATTTCCGTTATGGGCCGACTTTCGCCCGTGACTTAAGAAACTACCTTGCTCAAATGGATAATGAGCATCTAGCAACGATCTTACTCGGTGGCTTGGCCTACTCTGAGCTTCCTATCAAATCATCATCGATGCTGCCTAAAATGCATCGACCACTCGATTTCGTTATCGAGCCACTGCCTAACCACCTATTTACGCGAGATACTTCTTGCTGGGTTTACGGTGGTGTATCGCTTAACCCAATGATGAAGCCTGCACGTCAACGTGAAACGAACCACCTGCGTGCTATCTACCGCTGGCACCCAGTGTTCGCAGGCCAAGATTTCATTAAGTACTTTGGTGACGAAGACCTTCACTACGACAACGCTAACATTGAAGGCGGTGACGTACTGGTTATCGGTAAAGGTGCGGTACTGGTTGGTATTTCAGAGCGTACGAAACCACAAGGTGTCGAAAACCTAGCGGCTAGCCTATTTAGATCAGGCCAAGCGAGCGAAGTGATTGCGATCGATCTACCAAAACACCGCTCTTGTATGCACCTTGATACGGTGATGACACACATGGATATCGACACGTTCTCTGTCTATCCAGAGATCGTTCGTAAAGACCTCGACACTTGGCGCTTAACGCCAAAAGAAAACGGCGAAATGCGTGTCGAGAAAGCTGAAAACTACCTGTCAGCGATTGAAGGCGCACTAGGCCTTGATCAACTGAAGATCATCACTACCGGCGGTGATAACTACGAAGCTGAGCGTGAACAGTGGAATGACGCTAACAACGTACTGACAGTGAAACCTGGTACCGTGATTGGTTATGAGCGTAATGTTTACACCAATGAGAAATACGACAAAGCGGGTATCGAAGTTCTAACGATTCCTGGCAACGAGCTAGGCCGTGGTCGTGGCGGCGCGCGCTGTATGAGTTGCCCTATCGAAAGAGACGGTATCTAAGTCAAAGAGCTCAGTTAAACAGACTCAATAGTCTTATCTAGGCCAGTATTCATTTACTGGCCTTTTTTATCAAATTAATAAAATAAATATTCACAAATATAGCATTTTTATGTTTAACTAAGTTCTTCATTGATTCTATATACGCAAGGAGCGAGAGATGGCCTTTAATCTTCGCAATCGTAACTTTCTAAAACTTCTCGACTTTACTCCTAAAGAGATTCAGTTTTTACTCGACCTGTCTGCTGACCTAAAAAAAGCTAAGTATGCAGGCACTGAGCAGAAGAAACTCAACGGCAAAAACATTGCTTTGATCTTCGAGAAAGCATCAACTCGAACACGATGTGCGTTTGAAGTGGCCGCCTTTGATCAAGGTGCTCAAGTCTCTTACCTTGGCCCTTCTGGTTCTCAGATTGGTCAAAAAGAATCAATGAAAGATACGGCGCGTGTATTGGGACGCATGTACGATGGCATTGAATATCGTGGCTTTGGCCAAAGTATCGTTGAAGACTTAGGCGCTTATGCGGGCGTGCCGGTTTGGAATGGCTTAACCGATGAGTTCCACCCTACTCAGATTTTGGCTGATTTCCTCACTATGCTTGAGCATGGCCGCGGGAAGCATCTACACCAAATCAGCTTTGCTTATCTAGGCGATGCACGCAATAACATGGGTAACTCTCTGTTAGTCGGAGCCGCGAAGATGGGCATGGATATTCGCCTTGTCGCGCCTAAAGCATTCTGGCCAGAAGAGCAGCTTGTTGAAGAGTGCCAAACCATTGCGCAAAACACTGGCGCAAAAATCACGTTAACTGAAGACGTTGCTGAAGGCGTGAAAGGTTGTGATTACCTATACACCGATGTTTGGGTTTCGATGGGCGAAGCCCCTGAAGCTTGGGACGAACGTGTGGCGGTAATGAAACCATACCAAGTGAATATGGATGTCATTAAGCTCACTGGCAATCCTCAAGTGAAATTCATGCACTGCCTACCCGCTTTCCACAACAATGAAACTGTGATTGGTCAGCAAGTCTCTGACAAGTATGGAATGAACGGCTTGGAAGTGACTGACGAAGTGTTTGAATCTGACTACTCGATTGTATTTGATGAAGCTGAAAATCGCATGCACACCATCAAGGCGGTGATGGTCGCGACGCTTGGTCAATAAACAATAATGAAAGTAAACAAAAGCTTGATGTAATCGCTTGCGCTCACAAATTGAAAGCGTATAATTCTCGGCAATTTGTCTGAGAGTAGTGAAAATGACGCCAACCAATATTGTGATAACACATAGTAATATTGTGAAAACACCAAATATTGCTCGTAAGCTAAGATGCTTACCAGGCCGTCTATTCTGCTTTTCAGCACTTTTTTAAAGCCTCCCATTATGGGGGGCTTTTTTATGGCCAATACATTATTGTGGGGAAGAAGATCATGGCGAATTCGCTCTATCAAAAGCACATCATCTCAATTCCAGAGCTTTCTCGTGAAGAGCTAGAATTAATTGTTCAAACGGCAGGTCAGCTAAAGGCTGAGCCAAACCCAGAACTCATCAAGAACAAAGTTGTTGCCAGCTGCTTCTTCGAACCTTCTACGCGAACTCGTCTCTCTTTTGAAACTGCGATTCAACGCATCGGTGGTGATGTGATTGGTTTCGACAGTGGTGGTAACACTTCTTTGGCAAAGAAAGGCGAAACGCTAGCGGACTCGGTACAGGTTATCTCTTCATACGTTGACGCTTACGTGATGCGTCACCCTCAAGAAGGCGCAGCGCGTCTGGCTTCTGAGTTCTCAAACGGTGTTCCTGTTATTAACGCAGGTGACGGCGCAAACCAACACCCAACACAAACGTTATTAGACCTATTCTCTATAGCTGAGACACAAGGCCGCCTCGACAACCTAAACGTTGCATTCGTTGGTGACCTTAAGTACGGCCGTACGGTTCACTCGTTGACTCAAGCACTAGCAAAATTCGACAACATCTGTTTCTACTTCGTGGCTCCAGAAGCACTAGCGATGCCAGACTACATTTGCGAAGAGCTTGATGAAGCGGGCATCAAGTACCAACTATTGACGGACATGGAAGATGTGATTCCTGAGCTCGATGTCTTGTACATGACTCGAGTTCAAAAAGAGCGCTTCGATGAGTCAGAATACGCGCACATAAAATCCGCATACATCCTGACCGCTTCGATGCTGGAAAATGCACGCGATAACCTGAAGGTTCTGCACCCTCTTCCTCGCGTTGATGAAATTACTGTCGATGTCGATAAAACACCTTACGCTTACTACTTCCAGCAAGCAGAGAATGGTGTTTACGCCCGTGAAGCATTGCTAGCCCTTGTTCTTAACGAAACGCTGTAGAGGAGAGATATAATGTCTAAAGAGACTCAATTAAAAGTTGAAGCAATCAGAAACGGTACTGTTATCGACCATATCCCAGCCAATATCGGGATCAAGGTTCTAAAACTGTTCGACATGCACAATTCTCATCAGCGCGTGACGATTGGCCTGAATCTACCGTCTTCTGCACTAGGCGGAAAAGACCTGCTCAAGATTGAGAATGTGTTTATCACAGAAGAACAGGCGAGCAAGCTGGCACTTTATGCGCCTCACGCAACAGTGAATCAAATCGAAGATTACGAAGTGGTTAAGAAACTACCACTAGAACTTCCTGAGCAAATCAACGATGTGTTCGAGTGTCCAAATACTAACTGTATTACTCACAATGAACCGGTTGAAAGCAGCTTTAAGATCTTTGAAAAGAAAGAAGATATTCGATTGAAGTGTAAGTATTGCGAAAAAGTCTTCTCTCGCGAGATCGTGACAGAAAGATAACGTCATACTGCAAAGAAGACCGAATGTAAAAACTATCAAATACCTCGCCTGTGCGGGGTATTTTGCGCTTTACCTATCCAAAGTTTGAAGGCACACTGAAAATTGATTTTTATCTAATAACTGATGGAATAAACCAATGACTAAAGTACTTCACACAGAATCTGCTCCAGCTGCAATCGGCCCATACGTACAAGGCGTTGACCTTGGCAACATGGTACTGACTTCTGGTCAAATCCCAGTAAATCCAGCAACTGGTGAAGTATCTGCTGATATCGCAGAGCAAGCTCGCCAATCTCTAGACAACGTTCAAGCGGTTGTTGAAGCTTCAGGCCTGACTGTAAAAGACATCGTAAAACTAACGGTATTCGTTAAAGACCTAAACGACTTCGGCACAGTAAACGAGGTTTACGGCAAATTCTTCGATGAGCACGGCGTTGCAAACTACCCTGCACGTTCATGTGTTGAAGTAGCTCGTCTGCCAAAAGATGTAGGTATCGAGATCGAAGCTATTGCGGTTCGCAAATAGGTTTTAATCTCTAGATTAAACACCTTCTAATAAACGACTTAGCGTAATGCTGAGTGTTTATTAGATACAAAAAAAGGTTGCCCAGTTGGCAACCTTTTTTATTGTCTGTCGTTTAGCTTAAATGATTACTTCTTATTAAGATCGACCACTTCTTTGTCTAACTCTTCAAGCTTAGCAGCCATCTGCTCACGAGCTAGGTTAGCCAGTTCACGAACATTAGACTTGTCGTAGCCTTCAGTGCTGATTGGTGGCAGCATTTCAACAATCACGTGACCATTGTTCCAACGGTTTAGCTTCACGCCACCGGTTGAGCTACACACGATAGGGATGATAGGCAAGCCAGCACCAATCGCAGCATGGAATGCACCTGTTTTGAATGGCAGCAGACCACGGCCACGAGAACGAGTGCCTTCAGGGAACATCCAAACTGAAACATCGCTCTCTTTTAGACTCGTCACGACCTGATCAATCGTACCTACCGCTTTGCTACGGTTAGCACGGTCAATTAGGATGTTACCCGTCAACCAGTAAAGCTGACCAAATAGAGGCATCCACACTAGGCTTTTCTTACCAACAGTTACCACTTTTGGCGTTACCGCTGATGAAATCGTGAATAGATCCCAGCTGTTTTGGTGGTTCGCCACATAAACATGTTGGCCGCGAGAGTAGGCATCTTCTGGGATGCGAAGCTCTAACTTCATGCCGAAGATCTTCGACATGCGACCGAAATAACGGCCAAAGGTAAATACGTGTTTCGGGTTGCGTGGACTTAATAGGCAGTAACCACAACCAAATACAAACATAAGAATCGCAAATATCGCCACTGCGAAAATACGTAATATTGCTATCATTTTGTTCCTCACCGACCGCCAAGTTGATTCATCTATTCGCGCAAAAATGAGCAATAGATTTACTCGCGGTAAATACAACTATAAAAAAGCCGAAACCAAGGTTCCGACTTTTATGTTTTCATCTTACTGATTCATGAATCCACTAACCTAGGTTAGTTCGACTCACTAAATCGTGTAATGTTTGCGCCTAAGGCTGACAATTTATCTTCAATCTTATCGTAGCCACGATCGATGTGATAAATACGGTCAACGATGGTTTCACCTTGAGCAATACAGCCAGCAATAACAAGGCTCGCAGATGCGCGAAGGTCCGTTGCCATTACTTGAGCGCCGCTCAGTTTTTCCGTTTCACCACAGATAGCCGTGTTACCTTCGATTTCCGCTTTTGCACCCATTCGCTGTAACTCAGGAATGTGCATAAAACGGTTTTCAAAGATAGTCTCAGTGATAACACCACTGCCCTTCGCCATCATGTTAAGCAGAGTAAACTGTGCTTGCATGTCGGTTGGGAAACCAGGGTGAGGTGCCGTTACGATTTTCACCGCTTTCAGTTCACGACCCGTCATATCAAGACTGATCCAGTCTTCGCCCGTTTCAACCTTCGCACCCGCTTCTTCAAGCTTCGCTAAGGCAGCTTCAAGAAGATGAGCGTTGGTGTTGCGACAAACCACTTTACCGCCAGAAACAGCAGCAGCAACCAGGAAAGTACCTGTTTCAATACGGTCAGCAACCACAGAGTGTTGGCCACCACCAAGACGTTCAACGCCTTCGATAGTAATCGTATCTGTACCTGCGCCAGAAATTTTAGCACCCAGTTTGTTTAGGAAGTCAGCCGTATCAACAATCTCAGGCTCACGCGCTGAGTTATCGAGTACTGTTGTTCCTTCCGCTAGCGTTGCTGCACACATGATAGTAATGGTGGCACCCACACTTACTTTATCCATCACGATGTGCGCGCCTTTCAGACGGCCATCAACACTTGCTTTCACATAACCATCTTCCAACTTAATGGTCGCACCTAGTTGCTCTAGACCGTGGATATGCAGATCAACAGGTCGAGCACCAATTGCACAACCGCCTGGAAGTGACACTTGGCCTTCACCAAAACGAGCGACTAGAGGACCTAAAGCCCAGATAGAAGCACGCATTGTTTTCACTAAATCGTAAGGCGCACAAAATTCATTAATTTCGCTGCCATCAACATGAACACTACCATTACGCGATACTTTTGCGCCTAAACGCTTAAGCAGTTCCATCGTAGTATCGATGTCACGTAGGTGAGGAACGTTACTTACTTCCACTGGCTCTTCAGCAAGAATTGAAGCAAATAAGATAGGTAGCGCTGCATTTTTTGCGCCTGAGATCGTCACTTCACCGCTTAGCGGCTTATCCGATCCAATAACTCGAAACTTTTCCATCATAAACCTTAAAGTGACATCAGTTTCTTATCACGTTCCCACTCTTCCGGCGTGAAAGCCTTAATAGAAAGAGCATGGATGTCATTGCGTTGAATGTATTCCATTAGTGGGCCGTAGATTAGTTGCTGCTTCTTAACTCGATTCATGCCGTCAAAACATGGATCAACCGCAACAACTTCGTAATGACTGCCTTCCCCTTTCACGAAAATTTCCTGAAGGTTCAGTGCTTCTGCTAATAATTCTTGTACTTTTGTGCTGTCCACAAATAGCTCCTGCCTAATTTTTTATGTGTTCTGCCATCATTGGCTGGATATTGCTCAATTGGAACAACGTTCGTAATTGTTCTGGCACGAAACTGAGCATTATATGACAGTTTTGATTTTTTGCATGCTCTAATAAGTGAATTAGCATCACCATTCCTGCTGAATCGACTCGATTTATATGGCTAAGGTCAATTTCAACGCTCGATTCCGTCGTTTGCCACTTTTCCAATATACGCCAGATTGCAGGGACACTGTCTCGGTCTAAATCACCGAACAGTTGATACTCTTTAGAGCTTAGTGCTTGCCATTGAGAATGGCTCATTATTTGTTACTCTCAAAACGAATCGGTTGTGCGGCTAATTTCTCTAGTTCGTCTGCAACTTGTAAGATGCCTTCTTGACGAATCTTAGTATTCCACTCCGATTGCTTGCTCGACAACAAGCTAATACCTTCGGCAACCATATCAAATGCTTTCCACTCGCCAGATTTCTTGTCTTTGCGAAGCTTAAATTCAAGCTTAATGTTTGGTCGCGGCGTATCGATGATGTCGACCTTGATACTGGTAATGCGGCTATCCGCTTTGATTTTTGGTTCTGGACCAAATTCAATCGTCTGATCTGTGTATTGAGTCAGCACTTGGGCATAAGAAGAAACAAGGTATTTACGGAATGAATCGATAAACACGCCCACGTCTTTTCTATCCGCGCCTTTCAAGTTTGGTCCAAGTAACTTAAGAGCTGCATATTGTGCATTCACATAAGGCATCAACTCTTCTTCCACGATGACCTTCAATAACTCTGGATCTTGGTGGATGTTGTCTTGTTCACTCTTCAAACGCTCAAATGCCACTTCGGCAACTTGAGTCATCATCTGGTAAGGCTGAGTACGGTCAATCGATTCTGCAGCAAAGGCTTGGGTAGAAATAAGCAACGCCATTGCCGCCATAAACATTGATTTCAAGTAACCAATAGCTTTTAAATAACTAATAGTTTTCAACATTATCTTATTCCTTAGCTTCGCTGTCATTAGAACCACCAACGCTATACAGCACTTGGCCAATCAAATCTTCTAGTACCAATGCTGACTTAGTGTCTTCAATTGAATCACCATCGACCAACATCTCTTCATCATCAAAAATGAAGCCTGGAACCAGACTAATGTACTGCTCACCAATTAAGCCAGATGTTAAAATTTGAGCACTAGAGGTATCTGGAAATTGTGAGTACTTCCCGTCAATAGACAGTTCAACGACAGGAAGGTAGCTCTCGGTATCAAGCTCAATGCTTTTAACTCGTCCAACAACGACGCCACCCACTTTCACTGGAGAACGAACTTTTAGGCTGCCAATGTTGTCAAAGGTCGCTTTTAGATTGTAAGTATGGTTCGAACCTATGCCTTTTACGTCAGCGACTTGAAAGATCATGATTAAGATTGCGCAAATTCCGGCAATAACAAAGGTGCCGACCCATAATTCTAATTTTCGAGTTTGTTGCATGATTAATTCCCAAACATCAATGCGGTAAGAACAAAATCTAGCCCTAGTACCGCTAGAGAAGAGTGCACTACAGTGCGTGTGGTTGCCTGACTGATACCTTCTGAAGTCGGTACTGCGTCATAACCATTGAAAAGTGCGATCCAAGTTACGGTGATAGCGAAGACCATACATTTGATCATGCTGTTACCAATATCTCGGCCAAGTTCTACTGAAGACTGCATCGCAGACCAGAAACTGCCGTGATCAATGCCTTTCCAATCAACACCAACCAGTTGACCGCCCCAAATACCTACCGCCATAAAAATCATAGCAAGCAATGGCATTGAGATAAGCCCGGCCCAAAGACGTGGTGCAATAATGCGTTTAAGAGGGTCAACGGCCATCATCTCAAGGCTTGAGATCTGCTCTGTTGCCTTCATTAACCCAATCTCTGCCGTGAGTGCTGAACCGGCTCGACCTGCAAATAATAACGCAGTCACCACAGGCCCCAACTCACGCAACAGTGAAAGCGCGACCATTTGACCAAGGTTTCCCTCAGCGCCGTAGTCAATTAACACGACATAGCCCTGCAGGCTGAGCACCATGCCGATAAACAGACCCGAAACTAAAATAATAGCCAATGACTGAACGCCAACGCTATAAAGTTGTTTTACTAATAAGGGGAAGTTTTTTAGTCGCGGGATGCCAAACAAAGCCCCAAATAACATCAGGCTTGCTCGACCAAATGACTCACAGCTCGCAAGTGTACGCTTACCGACACCCGCAATAGTTTTAACAATCATATTAAAACAAATCCTTTTCTAAGCTCTTCGCAGGGAATCTAAATGGTACTGGACCATCGGCTTCGCCTTGCAAAAATTGCTGCACTCTCGGATCGCTATTGTTGTACAACTCATCAGGTGTTCCAGCGGCAATAATCTTGCTATCTGCCATGAGGTAAACCCAATCAGCAATACTCATCACCTCTGGCACATCGTGAGAAACAACAATCGAGGTTAAGCCCAAGGCTTGATTGAGATTTCGTATCAATTCAACCAATACGCCCATGGTGATGGGATCTTGGCCAACAAACGGCTCATCGTACATGATAAGTTCTGGATCCAGTGCGATTGCGCGCGCCAGTGCGGCACGCCTAGCCATTCCGCCAGACAACTCACTCGGCATCAATTGCGCAGCACCACGTAATCCTACCGCTTCAAGCTTAAGTAATACGATGGTAAGAATGAATTTTTCATTAAGTTCAGTGTGCTCTCGCAGCGGAAACGCCACATTATCAAAGACATTGAGATCCGTAAAAAGCGCACCCGATTGGAATAGCATGCTCATTTTCTTACGTGCTTGATACAGCTTTCGGCGTGATAATGCAGGGATATTGTCACCATCAAACCAAACTTCGCCTTCATCTGGCGGCAGTTGCCCACCGATCAAACGCAGTAAAGTCGTTTTGCCGATCCCAGACGGCCCCATGATGGCGGTTATCTTGCCTTGAGGCACCTCTAAACTGATGTCATCAAAGATAACGCGGTCACCGCGTGAGAAGCTGAGGTTCTTAACTTTCACAAGCTCAGTGTTCAACATATTTTTGTTGTTTCCTTGCTTTAAAAAACGCCAATTATGGCTGCAATAATAATGAGTCTACTTTAGAATTAAAAGCACTGTTCAATTAATTCATATTAAACAGGAATCTATGCAGGGATTTGAAAGCATTAGGAAATTATCTATTGATCTCTCTTTCTTGCCTGCTAACTGGTAATTAATTTGCCGAGTGACTTCCCTTTTATCTAGCAACAGGTCAAAATTAGCGGTTAATTCTCCGTTTTTATTAATTTTTTAGGAATCATCATGCTTGAAGCGATTGCGTTTCTTATTATCGGTCTAGGTTTTTTGGTGTGGAGTGCAGATAAGCTGGTTTACGGTGCCGCTGCTCTTGCTCGCAACTTCGGTATTTCACCACTAGTTATCGGTATGACGATCTTAGCAATGGGGTCTTCGGCTCCTGAAATGATGGTTTCTGCGACAGCAGCCCTTGATGGCAAAACAGATACAGCTGTAGGCAACGTACTGGGCTCTAACATCGCCAACATCGCGCTGATTTTAGGTATTACAGCCCTTATCAAGCCGTTATCGATTAGCTCAGGCGTGATTCGTCGTGAACTACCATTAATGATCGGTGTCACTCTGCTAGCGGGCGCCCTATTGTGGGATAACCATTTAGGCTTCTATGAAGGCGTGTTGTTGTTTGTTCTTTTTGCCGCGTTTTTGTTTGCTATGTTGCAAATCAGCCGCAGCGAGAAAAAGAACGGCGATGCTTTCCTTGATGAGCAAGAATCAGAGATCCCTGAAGGCGTAAGTAACCCTAAGGCTGCAATGTGGGTCGTGATTGGTCTAATCGTCCTACCTTTAGCTGCTGATATGCTGGTAGATAACGCTGTGATCATCGCGAAGTTCTTCGGCATGAGCGACCTTGTCATTGGTTTAACCATCATTGCTGTTGGTACTAGCCTTCCTGAACTTGCAGCATCACTAGCCGGCGTTATGAAGGGTGAAGATGATATGGCTGTAGGTAATATCATTGGTTCAAACGTATTCAACATCCTTGCTGTTATGGGTATCCCGGGCATCCTAAACCCTTCGATCTTGAGCGAGTTCGCTATGGGTCGTGACTTCTGGGTAATGCTAGGCGTATCGCTACTACTTGTTGTGATGGCACTAGGAAAATCTCGTAGTGTGAATCGTATTGAAGGCGGCGTGTTAATTGTGACGTTCGTGGCCTACCAAAGTTACCTATTAATGAACATGTCGGCTTAATTGTTGATTTAACTTCCCGTACTTGGAGTATTTGATGTCTCAGCCATTTGATTACCGCAGCGTTGCAAAACAAGTTTTGGAAACCGAAGTTGCAGGTCTCACTCAATTAGACCAATATTTTAATGATGATTTTTGTAAAGCTTGCGACCTTATCCTGAACAACAAAGGCAAAGTCGTTGTGATGGGCATGGGTAAATCAGGCCACATTGGCAACAAAATCGCAGCAACATTGGCAAGTACCGGGACATCGGCTTTCTTTGTTCACCCAGGCGAAGCGGCGCATGGCGACTTAGGCATGATCGAACCTGGTGATATTGTGATTGCAATATCCAACTCCGGCGAATCGGGAGAAATCCTCAGCCTATTTCCTGTGTTAAAGCGTCTGAGCATCAAGATCATCAGCATGACAGGCAAGCCAGCATCAAACATGGCAACCCTGTCTGATATCCATTTACAAATTTCAGTACCGGAAGAAGCTTGTCCGCTGGGCTTAGCACCAACAACAAGCACCACGGCGACTTTGGTCATGGGTGATGCATTAGCCGTTGCACTTTTGCAGGCTCGAGGCTTCACCGCTCAAGACTTTGCCCTGTCTCATCCTGGTGGCGCTTTAGGTCGTCAGCTGCTGTTGAAGCTCGACGACATCATGCACACAGGCGATTCACTTCCTGTTGTAGCACCCGACGCACTAGTAAGAGACGCTCTACTAGAGATATCTCAGAAAGGCTTAGGCATGACAGCAATCGTTGGTGAAGATGGCCAAATGGCCGGTATTTTTACCGATGGTGATTTACGCCGTATCTTAGACAAACGCGTTGATATCCATAACACGCAGATCGGTGATGTGATGACGCTAAACCCGACGGTAGCCGAGCCAAACATGCTCGCGGTTGAGGGCTTAAACTTGATGCAAGCGAAGAGCATCAATGGCCTGATGTTATGCCAAGAAGGTAAATTAGTCGGAGCGTTAAACATGCATGACTTACTGAAAGCAGGAGTAATGTAATGACACAGACAGTCGAAACTCTATACGGCACTGTTAATTCAGATGTATTTGCAATTGCAAAAGAGATCAAACTGCTGATTTGCGATGTCGATGGTGTCTTCTCTGATGGTCGCATCTACATGGGCAACAACGGTGAAGAGCTGAAAACCTTCCACACTCGTGACGGTTACGGTATCAAATCACTGATGAACGCAGGCATTGAAATCGCGATCATCACGGGTCGCAAATCTCAAATTGTTGAGAATCGTATGACCGCTCTAGGCATTAAGCTGATTTATCAAGGTCAAGACGATAAAGTTAAGGCATACCAAGATATTTGCGATAAGCTTTCTGTAAACCCTGAAAATACAGGTTACATCGGAGACGATCTGATTGACTGGCCTGTAATGGAAAAAGTTGGCTTGAAGGTCTGTGTGGCAGATGGGCACCCGCTACTTGCAAAGCGTGCAAACTACGTGACAACCATTAACGGTGGTCATGGCGCGGTACGTGAAGTCTGTGACCTTATTTTACAAGCAAGAAATGAACTCGACGTGCATAAAGGTTTAAGCATATGAGTTTTACTCGTATTATCTATTTAATACTCATATTTATTGCCTCTTGGTCGACCTATTACTTGTACGACAAAGAGCAAACATCAACGATACAAGTGGCTCCAAATTTGGAGCTGCCCGCGTTTAGTGGCAAAAGCCTGAACAACATTAGCTACGACGAAAGCGGTATTCGCAGCTATCAGGTTGAATCGACGTATTTAGAACACTACTCAGTAGTTGGCGATACGCACTTTCAAAACCCAGTTCTTTCGGTATTCCGTGAAGGGCACACGATTGAATGGCAAGTCACCGCTGATCGCGCGATTATGGATGAGAATCAAGTTGTCACGTTTTATGACAACGTCGTGGCAAAGAACCTGTTGCCAGAAGCCAGCTTCGATACAATGACCACAGATAAAATGGTTGTTGAGCTGCCTAGCCGAGATTTTTATTCAGAGACTCCGGTCCATATGATCGGTACATTTTTTGAAACTGAGGGACAAGCAATGAAAGGTAACTTCGGTACCAACAATGCAACCCTCTTTAATTCTGTTCAAGGTAGATATGAAACTCTTACACCTTAGTTTATTCGCTTTGACCCTTGCGGCACCTAATGTCTATGCTCTGTCTTCGGATAGTGAGCAACCTGTCTACATTGACTCAGACAGCCAGCAATTGGATATGAAAAGTAACCAAGTGACTTTCCTTGGTGATGTGAACCTTAAACAAGGCAGCATCAATATCAATGCCGATAAGGTTATTGTTACTCGTAACGCCGTAAACGGTGAGATTGAAGAAATTCAAGGCTTCGGTAAGCCAGCAACCTTCTCTCAGCTTACTGACGACGGTAAGACACTCTACGGTGAAGCTGACGACCTGCACTACCAGCTTGTTGCCGACCGACTGATCATGACTAAGAATGCGATGTTATCTCAAGATGGCAGCATCATTCGCGGTTCTAAGATCACTTACCAGATCGGTTCTCAGAAATTAGTCGCTGACAGTGGTGAAAACAAACGAGTGTCAACGGTTTTACAACCAACGGAAGTGAATAAGTAACGATGGCTGTTCTTAAAGCAAAAAACCTAGCGAAAACCTACAGTAAACGTAAGGTTGTTACCGATGTAAGCTTACAGGTAGAGTCAGGCCAGATCGTCGGTCTGCTTGGGCCTAACGGTGCAGGTAAAACCACATCTTTCTATATGATTGTTGGTTTGGTGGCGCGTGATGAAGGTACCATCAGCATTGATGACCGAGACATCAGTATCTTACCAATGCACAGCCGCTCTCGTCTTGGTATCGGTTACCTGCCTCAAGAAGCATCGATTTTCCGTAAGTTGTCCGTAGAGAACAACATCATGGCGGTTTTACAAACCCGTGATGAAATGACCAACGAACAACGCCAAGATAAGCTGGAAGACCTGCTAGAAGAGTTCCACATCCAACATATCCGTACCAGCAATGGTATGGCTCTGTCGGGTGGTGAGCGTCGTCGTGTAGAGATTGCTCGTGCACTAGCAGCAAACCCGCAGTTCATTCTATTGGATGAACCATTCGCCGGTGTTGACCCGATCTCAGTAATCGATATCAAAAAAATCATTGTTCACCTGCGTGATCGCGGCTTGGGCGTTTTGATTACCGACCACAACGTTCGTGAAACATTAGACGTGTGTGAAAAAGCTTACATCGTAAGCCAAGGACACCTGATCGCTGAGGGTACTCCTGAAGATGTTCTCAATAACGAACAAGTTAAACAAGTTTATCTAGGCGAACAATTCCGTCTATGATTATATAGAGAGTATCGAGAGTTCTAAGAATAATAACTAGGTAAGTCACACTGAATGAAACCCTCATTACAACTTAAGCTAGGCCAACAGTTAGCAATGACTCCTCAATTGCAGCAAGCGATTCGTTTGTTGCAATTGTCTACTTTAGATTTGCAGCAAGAGATTCAAGAAGCACTTGAATCTAACCCACTACTCGATGTCGAAGAAGGCAATGAAGATACGCCAACATCGGAAGAAAAACCTAGCAGTGACGAAAAAGAAACTGTTGAAGCCACAGAGCAAGACTTACCTGATAGCTCAGACTTAATCGAAAAATCAGAGATTGGCAACGAACTAGAAATCGACACAACTTGGGAAGACGTCTACAGCGCGAACACCGGTAACACGGGTATTGCGATTGATGACGACATGCCGGTTTATCAAGGCGAAACCACTCAAAGCCTGCACGATTACCTACTTTGGCAACTCGACTTAACGCCATTCACTGACACCGACCGAAGCATCGCTTTTGCATTAATCGATGCCATCGACGACTACGGCTACCTCACTGTAACTTGTGAAGACATCCTTGAAAACTTCGACAATGAAGAGATCGAGCTTGATGAAATTGAAGCGGTACGTAAACGAATTCAGCAGTTTGATCCGCTAGGTGTCGGTTCAGTCAACCTGCAAGATTGCTTGTTACTGCAACTGGCAACCTTTTCCCAAGATACGCCTTGGCTTAACGAAGCTAAGTTAGTACTTACTAGCCATATCGACCAACTCGGCAATCGCGATTACAAACTGGTTATCAAAGAGACCAAGTTGAAAGAAGCAGAACTACGTGAAGTTTTGCAACTGATTCAACAGCTGGACCCTCGTCCTGGCAGTAAGATTACTCCGGATGAAACTGAGTATGTGGTTCCAGATGTATCTGTCTTCAAAGACCTTGGCAAATGGTTAGTGACCATTAACCCTGATAGCGTGCCTAAGTTGAAAGTGAATCAGCAGTACGCTGATCTGGGCAGTAAAGGCAACAGCGCCGACAATCAATACATCCGCTCAAATTTGCAAGAAGCAAAGTGGTTAATTAAAAGCCTAGAGAGCCGAAATGAGACGCTACTCAAAGTTGCGCGATGCATTGTTGAACATCAGCGTGATTTCTTCGAACATGGCGAAGAAGCGATGAAGCCAATGGTTCTTAATGATGTTGCGTTAGCTGTTGATATGCACGAATCCACGATCTCTCGTGTGACGACTCAAAAATTCATGCATACGCCACGTGGCATCTTCGAGCTCAAATACTTTTTCTCAAGCCATGTCAGCACTGACAATGGCGGTGAATGTTCATCTACAGCAATTCGCGCACTCATCAAGAAGCTTGTCGCAGCGGAAAATACCGCGAAGCCTCTAAGTGATAGTAAGATTGCTGCTTTACTGGCTGACCAAGGAATTCAGGTAGCTAGACGTACCATAGCGAAATACCGTGAGTCTCTGGGCATTGCCCCATCGAGTCAGCGTAAACGCCTGCTATAAGCTCATTTAGTCGCTAGTTACTTAGCAACTATGATCAGGCAACCAACTGAAAAGGAAAGTCTATGCAAATCAATATTCAAGGCCATCACGTTGATCTTACCGATTCAATGCAAGACTATGTTCACACCAAATTCGACAAACTTGAGCGCTTCTTTGATCATATCAATAGCGTTCAGGTTGTTTTAAAAGTTGAGAAAATCAATCAAATCGCAGAAGCTACCCTGCATATAAATCAGGGGGAAATCCATGCGACAGCAACAGATGAAAGCATGTATGCCGCGATTGATTCATTGGTTGATAAACTCGTCCGCCAACTCAACAAGCACAAAGAAAAGCTAAGTAGTCACTAACATGCAATTAAGCGAAGTACTTTCATTGGACTGCACCAAAAGTGCAGTCCAATGCACAAGCAAAAAAAGAGCCCTTGAGCTCATCAGCCAGATCGCAGCAGAAAGCTGCGGTCAAGATTCAACAGAGCTATTTGAGTGTATGTTGAGCCGTGAGAAGATGGGCAGTACCGGTATTGGTAATGGTATCGCGATTCCACATGCTCGTATGAATGTCAGTGATAAAGCGATAGCTGTATTACTGCAATGCCAAGATCCTATCGAATTTGATGCGATTGATAATCGTCCTGTCGACCTACTATTTGCCCTGCTTGTTCCTAGCGAACAATGCAAAGAGCATCTAAAAACCCTTTCTTGTATGGCAGAACGACTAAACGACAAGCAGACTCTTAAACAGCTGCGTAATGCTCAGAGCGATCAAGAGCTTTACGACATCATGATTCAAGTGCCAACTTGCGAGCAATAACATGCGATTAATCGTGGTTAGTGGCCAATCAGGGGCCGGTAAAAGTGTTGCGTTACGAGTCCTAGAAGACTTGGGGTATTACTGTGTCGATAATCTACCAGTAAACCTGCTCAAGAACTTTGTCGAATCGGTACGCGAAAGCAACCAAAACGTTGCGGTAAGTATTGATATACGTAACCTACCGAAAGAGCCTCAGTTAGTCACCGACACGCTCGAGCAACTCGAGTCAGCTACAAACATCGATGTTGATGTATTGTTCCTCGATGCCAGCAAGCAGACACTCCTTAAGCGCTACAGCGAAACCCGCAGAATCCACCCTTTATCAATTGGCCAAGAGAAACTTTCTCTAGAGCAGGCTATTGATTTAGAAAAGACACTTCTCAGTCCTCTAGCAGAGCAAGCCAGCATTGTGATTGATAGCAGTGACTGCAACCTCTACGAGTTGAGTGAAAAAGTGCGCTTTAAAGTCGAAGGCAAAGAGAAGCAAGAACTAATCATTGTCTTTCAATCTTTCGGCTTTAAATTTGGTCTGCCAAGCGATGCCGACTACGTGTTTGATGTTCGCTTCTTACCAAACCCTCACTGGGAACCTGCACTACGACCACTAACCGGGCTAGATGCACCAATTCACTCCTTTCTAGAAGAACACTCAGAAGTTCTGGAACTCAAGCAACAGATCCAAGGCTTTGTTGAACAGTGGTTACCAATGTTAGAGAAGAACAATCGCAGTTACCTAACGGTCGCGATTGGCTGTACTGGCGGCAAACACCGCTCGGTTTATCTAACCCAGAAAATTGGTGAGTACTTTGAGCAACTTGGCCATCAAGTTCAAATCAGACACGCCTCCCTAGAGAAGCACCAACAGGGCTAACCATGGAATTAACTCGAACTGTACTGATCCAAAATCGCTTGGGTCTTCACGCTAGAGCAGCCGTAAAGTTGGTTGAGCTTGCACAAAGCTTTGATGCCACTATCACAATTCATAGTGAAGAAGATAAAAGTGCCACCGCAGACAGCGTAATGGGACTATTGATGCTGGAGTCAGCCCAAGGCCAACACATCACGATTCAAGCTTCGGGTACTGATTCACAACAAGCACTTGATGCCGTTTGCCACCTTATCGAAGATAAATTTGATGAGGGTGAGTAGCTAAGACGCTTTACTCACAACACCGCAAACTCAAACGGTGAACCAACCTATATTAAATCTTAGTTCTACCTAAGTTTATGATTTAAATAAGCCCTAGAATTAAGTTACTATTCCAAGCATTGTAAGAATAATGAGATAGGAGGAAAATATGGCAGAGCAATTAGAATTCGACCAAGCTCACCAAACCCTCCAAGAAGTCAGCGAAGCCCTAGAAAACGGCCGATTTGTTCACGTACGCCGACAACTTCAGGACATGGAACCTGAGGATATTGCACACCTTTTAGAAGCCTCCCCTCGCAAAAGTCGTGACGTACTCTGGCAACTCACCGATCCTGAAGACTACGGTGAAATTCTTGATGAACTAAACGAAGACGTCAAAGATGCTCTTGTGTCGAAAATGGCACCTGAGACCTTGGCAGAAGCAACCGAAGGTATGGAAACCGATGACGTCGCGTACGTACTTCGAAGCCTACCCGACGATGTTTCTCGCGAAGTCCTTTCTCAAATGGACTCCGTCGATCGTGCATTAGTTGAAACTGCCCTGTCGTACCCTGAAGATTCAGCGGGTGCGATCATGAACACCGACGTAATCACGATTCGTGGTGATGTCGATATTGACGTTGTATTGCGCTACATGCGTATGCGTGGCGAACTGCCGGATGCAACTGATGCTCTGTATGTTATTGATGAAGAAGAACGTCTTATCGGTAACCTATCACTTACCACGCTAGTAACGACTCAACCTGATGTCCCTGTTTCAGAAGTGATGGATGATGCCGACGAAGCGATCGCGGTAGAAACCAGTGCGTCAGATATCGCGAGCCTGTTTGAACGTCGTAACTGGGTTTCTGCGCCTGTCATCGATAGTAACCAGCACCTTGTTGGTCGTATCACCATCGATGACGTGGTTGATGTTATCCGTGAAGATGCCGAACACTCAATGATGAGTATGGCGGGTATGGACGATGACGAAGATACCTTCGCACCGGTCGTAAAATCTGCTCGTCGTCGTAGTGTGTGGCTTGGTGCTAACGTACTCGCAGCACTGGCGGCAGCATCTGTATCAAACATGTTTGAAGCAACGCTCGATCAAATGGCAGCGATTGCGGTTCTGATGACTATCGTGCCTTCGATGGGGGGTGTTGCGGGTAACCAAACCGTTGCTCTGGTGATTCGTGGTTTGGCACTCGGTCATATCGGTGACAGTAACAAACGCGAACTGCTACTCAAAGAGGCAGCCATCGGCTTCCTAAACGGCGTTCTATGGGCCGTTATCATTGGTGGTATCGTTGTAGCTTGGAAAGGTAACTGGATACTGGGAGGCATCATCTCAGCGGCGATGATGACCAACTTGATTGTCGCAGGTATTGCTGGTGTAACTATCCCAGTGATGTTGAAGAAGATGAATATCGATCCAGCCCTTGCTGGCGGTATGGCACTGACCACAGTAACCGATGTTATTGGCCTATCGGTGTTCCTAGGCTTAGCGACCATACTGATCTAGTTAGCATAAGCAGCTAGCCAATTTTTGGCGAAATACAGAAAACAAAAAGGGAGCCACGGCTCCCTTTTTTAATTCATCAGATTCGCTTTAATTGAATTACTCACCCGCGACTTTCATCGACTCAAGCAGGATAGAACCCGTTTGAATTTGCGAACGTGTTTCTACGTCGTTACCCACAGCAACAATCTGAGTAAACATGTCTTTTAGGTTACCTGCGATTGTTACTTCTGATACTGGGTATTGGATCTCTCCGTTTTCAACCCAGAAACCTGCAGCGCCACGTGAATAATCACCCGTTACGGTGTTTACGCCTTGGCCCATCACTTCAGTGACTAGGAAGCCAGTACCCAACTCTTTTAGCATCTGCTCAAAGTTTTGACCGGTCGATTTAACGAACCAGTTATGAATACCACCAGCATGACCGGTTGGCGTCATATCCATCTTACGTGCGGCATAGCTCGTTAGTAGGTAAGTTGCTAGCACACCGTCAGTGATGATTTCACGATCTTGAGTGAACACACCTTCGCTATCGAATGGGCTTGAAGCCAAACCACGCAAGATATGTGGTCGCTCAGAAATGTTAAACCAGTCAGGTAGGATTTTCTGACCGAGATGATCCAATAGGAATGACGACTTGCGGTAAAGGTTACCGCCACTGATCGCCATAACAAGGTGACCAATCAAGCCAGTTGCCACATCATTAGCGAACATAATTGGGTACTGGCCTGTTGGTAGCTTTTTCGCATCCAAACGGCTAATGGTCTTTTCTGCAGCTTCTTGACCTACACGCTCAGGCGTCCACAGCTCGTCACGGTGACGTGCAACGGTGTAGCTGTAGTCACGTTCCATCTCACCGTTAGCGCCTTGTCCAATTACACAGCAGCTCGTGCTATGACGACTAGAAGCATAGCTTGCTAGTAAGCCATGGCTGTTACCATAAACCTTAACGCCATAGTGGCTGTCGTAGCTTGCGCCATCACTCTGTTTGATCTTATCGCTATAAGCTAACGCTTGCTTCTCAGCAGCAATCGCAATCTCAGCGGCATAGTCAGGGTTTGGTTCATCAGGGTGAAAAAGATCCAAATCTGGAATTTCTTTTACCATGTATTCTTTTGCCGCAGGACCGGCAAATGGGTCTTCAGAAGTATACTGAGCGATATCAAGTGCGGCCGCGACGGTTTGAGCAATCGCCTTTTCACTCAGATCAGATGTAGATGCGCTGCCTTTTTTCTGGCCGCGATAAACAGTAATACCTAGCGCACCATCACTATTAAATTCAACGTTTTCCACTTCACACATACGTGTTGAAACACTTAAACCCGTTGACTTAGTAATAGCGACCTCAGCTGCGTCTGCACTCACTGATGCCATATCCAACGCTTTAGCTACTGCGGCTTCTAGCTCAACTCTTTGCTGGGCGACTTGCTGTTTTACATCCATATCTATTCTAATTTTTTAGGTCAATATTACGTAGGATAACAAGAATTTCGCTTTCTCCCCAAGATTCTTGCTAAAATAGGCAATATATTCGTTTGAGATAGTGACATAGGCAGAAAAGATGGCTCGCAAAAACCAAAAAGCCCCATGGGAACCAGAAGAAGAAATCATCTGGGTAAGTAAGACAGAAATGAAAACCGACATGGAAGCGCTACAAAAACTGGGGGAAGAACTTGTTTCCCTGAAGCCTTCTGTATTAGACAAGTTTCCTCTGTCTGAAGATTTGGCACAAGCGATTAAAGATGCACAACGCTTTAAAAATGAAGCGAAGCGCCGTCAACTTCAATACATTGGTAAAGTAATGCGCAATGTTGATCCTGAGCCAATTCAAGCGGCTTTGGATAAAGTACGTAACAAGCACTCACAAGCAACAGCTGAACTACATAAGCTTGAGCAACTGCGTGATCGTGTTGTTGCTGAAGGTGATGCGGCTATTTCAGAAGTAATGGAAATGTACCCTGAAGCAGACCGTCAGCGTCTTCGTCAGCTAGCTCGCCAAGCTAACAAAGAGAAATCAGCGAACAAGCCAGCAAAGGCTTCTCGTGAAATCTTCCAAATCTTAAAAGAGCTAAAGCTAGAAGACTAATCTTTGTCGCTTTATTCTGTAAGACAATAAAAGACCTAGCGCATGCTAGGTCTTTTTGTTTTCTACGTACTCAATATCAGAGAGATTAAACAAGAGTGATGAATCGTCACTCACCCGCTTTAACAAATGAGCTTAATTCTGTCTGTGGATGATCCGCCGTCAGTGCCTCTATCGAGTCTTCAACCAACACCTTACCTAGCGCCACAAACACAAACTTATTCGCGATACTGCGTGCGTCACCTAAATGGTGAGTCACCATCAAGACCGTAATATTTCGCTCTGCCGCTAATCGCTTCACTAAGCTAAGCATCTCTTCACGCAGCAAAGGATCAAGCGCAGAGAAAGGTTCATCAAGCAGCCAAATATCATGAGGTTGGACAAAACAACGCGCTAACGCAACACGCTGGCGTTGACCGCCGGATAAGTGCTCAGGCAACCTATCCAAATACTCAGCGACGCCAACTTGCGCTGCGGCTTGCTCCACAGCTTGCTTTTGGGTTGCAGTAAGCTTTAAACCTGGATGCAGACCTAAACCAATATTTTCTCGCACCGTAAGGTGAGCAAACAGGTTGTGCTCTTGAAACAACATCGCCAACGGACGCTGATGTGCTTCTTTACCAATAAGCGACTGCCCAGCCACTGATATCTCACCCGATGTAGGCTCGATGAAACCAGCAACTAGCGCCAACAGTGTAGACTTACCCGCACCACTCGGCCCCATAAGCGCAACAATATCGCCCTGCTCAGCTTGAAAATCAAAGCTAAACAACTCTCTGTGATAGTGGTAATCCACATCTTTCATCACTAACATCATCGGTTCCTTAATTCTTTAGCATCGAGCTTAGATCTTCGAGTAAATAAGAATTCTATTAAGCTAAAGCTGCCGACACTCAATAACAGTAAGCTCACAGAAACTACCGCCGCCGCTTCCATTTGATAGCTGCCTAACAATTGGAATAGGTACAAAGGCAGAGTTCTAAAATCTTGGCTACCAAACAAGGCAATCGCGCTTAAATCACCCATCGCCAACATAAAGCTGATCGAGAAGGCTTGCGCCATCGGCTTACGCAATGCTCGCCACTCCACTAACCTAAAACGCGTGAAACCTGTCATACCCAAGCTTGCACACACATACTGGTACTGCTGAGACAAATGCAGCATAGGTTGAGCTAGGGTTTTAATTACGTAAGGCAGCGCCATTAAGCTGTTGACGGCAATCACGATAAAGAAAGCTAAACTGAATACATCGGTGAATGAACGCAGTAATAAGAAGATACCCGTACTGATCACCAGCCCCGGAGTCACCAAGATAATAGCGCCAATCAGCTCGATTTTATCGGCTCGAAAATTCTTGTTCTGTAAACGCCATGCTCGGCTAGTCAGTAGTATGGCGATACCAATACCAACTGCGATAACACTTGCTAATGACGCAACTTTAACCGAGGTCATTAACGCCGCCCAAAACGGCTCGCTGCTGAGTACGGTTAATGCCTGCGAGTTAATTCCATTGACGATAACCATAGCTAATGGCGGCAATACCAGCATTGAGACTATGATGATCCAAAAGCTATCCCAAGCTTTTGACCACCAGCTGTCCTTAACCAAATATTTCTCTTCCGACAGCTGACTGGCCGTCACTGAAATAGGCTTCGATAGGCGTTGAATGCTCACCGCTAGCACACCACACAGCAGCATTTGCCATATCGCGAGCAAGGCACCAGCTTGAAGGTCAAAGTCGAATTTAATCGCCTGATAAATAGCGAGCTCGATAGTGGTTGATTTAGGTCCACCGCCTAGCGCCATCACGGTAGCAAAGCTGGTAAAACACAACATGAAGACTAAGCCACACACATGTGGTAATTGCTGTCTTAAGCGAGGCCATTCAACCCATCTGAATTTGTTCCAATGACTCATACCCAAGTGAGCACAAAGCTTGTGTTGCTCGGCAGGCACGGTATCTAACGCTTGCAGAAGTAAGCGACTGGCATAAGGCAAGTTGAAGAAAACGTGCGCCAGCAAAATACCATTCAATCCGTATATGGAAAATGGCAATTCAATATCGAAGTTCGCCAAAAACTTAGCTAACCAACCACTATTGCCATAGATCGCAAGTAAGCCAAATACACCCACTAACACTGGCAGGACTAAGGTCGACGCGAACAGCCTTAACAACAAAGCGCGTCCAAAAAATTGTCTACGACACAGCGCATGAGCAATAGGTATAGCAAAGCCAACACTCAGCACCGTTGAGAGTGTCGCCTGATAAAAACTGAATTTCGTTACATGCCAATAGTAGGGATCGGACCATACTTGGCTGATATCAAGAGAAGGGGCATTGCTAAGCAATGCCCCAACTGCTGAAACCACGAAGGCGGTAATGAGTATCGCTACCCAAATCCCAACCTTAGGTGTTTTCTTTATCATAGATTGATTTTTTACCGTAAATGGTTCGCTCAGTTAACATCGAACAAACCTTTAAATACAGAAAGTTAGAAAGCTAATTTTTTAAAAGCAAATTAAAAAGTAAGTGCACTCTGCCATTCACGAATCCATGGCTTACGCTTAGCTGCAATTTCTTCGGGCGTAAAGCTTAGCGCTTTCTGAGGAACCGTAAGTTGCTCGAACCCTTTTGGAAGCTCAATATCGGTCACTGGGTACATCCAGTTGCCTGTTGGCATCGCCGATTGGAATTCATCACTTAGGATAAACGCCATAAACTCATCAGCAAGCTTTTCGTTCTTGCTGCCTTTAACCTTAGCGGCCACTTCCACTTGAGTGTAATGCCCTTCTTCGAAGCTTGCTGCTGCATACTTAGAATCGCTCTCTGCAATAATGTGGTAAGCCGGAGACGTTGTATAAGACAACACTAAATCCGACTCGCCTTCTAGGAACATAGAGTAAGCTTCAGACCAGCCTTTGGTTACAGTCACTGTTTTCTGAGCAAGCTTCTTCCATGCTGCTGTCGCTTCATCACCGTATACTGATTTCATCCAAAGCATCATGCCTTGGCCTGGTGTTGATGTACGTGGATCTTGGTAGATGACCTTAAGATCATCACGCTGCTCAACCAGTTCTTTCAAGCTCTTCGGCGGGTTTTCCAGTTTCTCTTTATTGTAAACAAAAGCAAAGTAGCCAAAGTCATAGGGTACAAAAGTGCTGTCGTTCCAACCATTAGGAAGCGTTACCGATGACGTATCAACATTATGCTCAGCCAATAAGCCCGTCGCTTTCGCTTCAGCCATCAGGTTGTTGTCGAGACCTAGCAAGATATCGGCTTTGCTGTTGCCGCCCTCAAGACGTAAACGGTTCAGAATAGACACGCCATCTTCTAGAGCGACAAAATTCACATCACAACCACACTTCTCTTCGAATGCTTTTTCAACGGCAGGACGAGGGCCCCAATCCGCAGCAAAAGAGTCATAGGTGTATACAGTCAAAGTGTTGTCTGCAGCAAAGGCAGAAAAAGAAATAGCTGTAGTAACAGCAAGGGTAGTTAATGTGAATTTCACTGGACGCTCTCCATGGTCTGAGCGGCACAGGTTTGAGGGAGGAGAACGGTAGAGGTTGTTCCTAACTCAATTCCTACGCCAGCATTATCTGGTTCAGGTTTACGGGTCCCAAGCACCTGCTTGATCTCAGCTCGCATTCATTATTTGAATGGTTCGCTCCCCGATGAGTGTTCAGAATTGTAATTTGATTTTTAACAATAAGCTATCAAGTTTGGATCAATTACGTTGATCGTAACCCCAACGTGGCACTAAACCTTGTTCGATACCAAGGTGATCTAGAATACGCGCCACCATAAAGTCGACCAGATCTTCAATTGACTTGGGTTGATGATAAAAACCCGGAGCTGCAGGCATGATCGTTACGCCCATGGTCGAAAGTTTGTGCATGTTCTCGAGATGAAGCGTCGAAAATGGCGTCTCGCGAACCACCAACAACAATTGGCCTCGCTCTTTCATGACTACGTCTGCTGCTCGCTCAATCAGGTTATCTGATAGACCATGAGCAATCGAAGCCAAGCTTCCCGCTGAACATGGACAAACGACCATCTGTTTAGGTGCTGCTGAACCAGAGGCAACCGGCGAGAACCAATCATCTTTGCCACACACCACCAGCTTTTCAGGGTCGCAGCCAAGATGTTTAACCAAAGCTTGTTTCGCCGCATCTGGCCCAGCAGGTAACTTAAGTTCATGCTCGGTCGCCAATACCACTCGCGCTGCCGATGAAATCAGCAAGTAGACCTGATAATCGGCTGCCAAAAGGCATTCAAGTAAACGCAGGCCATAAGGCGCACCGGATGCGCCAGTGAAAGCAAGGGTTATCGCTTTATCGTGTTTTGTCATGTTCTCAATTACTTCAAATTATAAGGTCGTGGATGCCGTTAGCCTTTGAGTGCCAATCCATCCAACAGTTTTTGATGAATGCCACCAAAGCCACCATTACTCATTACCAAAATTTGGTCGCCAGCTTGTGCCTCTGAGACAATTTTAGCAACGAATGCATCCATGTCATCACTCACGTGTGCCGGTTGGTGACAAGCGTCTGCAACATCTTGAACTGACCAATCAATGTTATCCGGTTGGAATAAGTAGGTAGAATCCGCTTGTTTAAGCGAATCAGCCAAGGTTTCTTTATGCACACCACGCTTCATGGTGGCAGAACGAGGCTCTAAAACAGCAATGATTTTTTTCGTATCGACCTTATTACGTAAGCCACCCAGAGTAAGTTCAATCGCTGTAGGATGATGAGCAAAATCATCATAAACAGACACACCTGCCACCTCGCCTTTAAACTCCAAACGGCGCTTAGTATTAATAAAGGTAGCTAGTGATTCACAAGCAAGGTCAGGTGTCACGCCCACATGACGTGCAGCTGCAATCGCCATCAAGGCATTACTTACGTTATGATCGCCAACCAAATCCCAGTCTACGGTTCCAACACATTCGTCTTGGAAATAGACCTCAAATTTGGAGCCATCTTTAACCAGTTTCTTAGCATCCCAATCGCCAAGTTCGCCGCTCGATTCAGTCTCACTCCAACACCCACGAGATAGAACATCTTCAATAGCCGTATCTTGCTTAGGTGAGAAAATGCGACCATTACTTGGCACAGTGCGAACCAAATGATGAAATTGTCGCTTAATCGCTTCAAGATCGTCAAAGATGTCCGCATGATCGAACTCTAGGTTATTCATCACTAAGGTTCTTGGGTGGTAATGAACGAACTTAGATCGTTTATCGAAAAAAGCACTGTCGTATTCGTCGGCTTCTACCACGAAGAACATGCTTTCACCAAGGCGAGCAGAGATACCAAAGTTACCCAACACTCCGCCAACTAAGAAGCCCGGTGCATAGCCACAGTCTTCCAAGATCCAAGCCAACATGCTTGATGTCGTGGTCTTACCGTGCGTTCCCGATACCGCTAACACCCAACGGTTATGCAGTAAGAACTCTTGCAACCACTGAGGACCAGAGGTGTATCTAAGGTTGTTATCCAACACATACTCAACACACGGATTACCGCGGCTCATTGCGTTACCGATAACCACGAGATCTGGCCTTGGTTCTAATTGGCTAGGGTTGAACCCTTCAATAATTTCAATCCCTTGTGATTCCAACAAGGTGCTCATTGGTGGGTAAACATTCGCGTCACTACCCGTAACCTTGTGACCTAATTGACGAGCCAATACCGCAGCACCACCCATGAAGGTGCCACAAATTCCTAAGATATGAATATGCATAAATTGCTTCCAAACGCTTGGCTAAATAAACAGTGCCTAATTAAAACGGCTTGCACTCATTATCATTAAATGGCGATTAAAAGCGAGCGGCAATGCAAAACAAATTGAGTCGACATAGTAAGTGAGATCTGTGTCGCTTAGTTCATTACCATTAAAAAGATCTAACCTTTAGAATTTAGGTAAGCGTCTAGATGAATAAAGCCCACTCAAGAGGCCGAATCTACAGTGCTCAAATCCCCCCTAATATTGAGAGAAGTTTAAGGAAATAACATGTCTGAGATGCGCACCCTTGGTGAGTTCATTGTTGAGAAACAGAGTGACTTCCCCCATGCAAGCGGTGATCTATCATCCCTTTTGTCGTCTATTCGACTTGCTGCAAAAATTGTTAACCGTGAGATCAACAAGGCTGGCCTAGTCGACATCACTGGCGCTGTTGGTACAGACAACGTGCAAGGTGAAGAGCAGCAAAAGCTAGACCTTTACGCGAACGACAAATTTAAAGCGGCTCTAGAAGCCCGTGACCAAGTTTGTGGTGTTGCAAGTGAAGAAGAAGACGAAGCGGTTGCCTTCAATAAAGAGCTCAACAAAAACGCAAAATACGTCGTGTTGATGGACCCACTTGATGGTTCATCAAATATCGATGTAAATGTATCGGTTGGTACGATTTTCTCTATCTACCGCCGTGTCTCTCCAATCGGAACACCACCGACTCAAGAAGACTTCCTGCAACCAGGTCACAAACAGGTAGCTGCCGGCTACGTAATTTACGGTTCTTCAACCATGCTGGTTTACACAACTGGTGCTGGCGTAAATGGTTTCACCTACGATCCATCTCTGGGTACTTTCTGTCTATCTCATGAAAACATGATGATTCCAGACGAAGGCAAGATCTACTCGATCAACGAAGGTAACTACATCCGCTTCCCAACCGGTGTTAAGAAGTACATCAAATACTGTCAGGAAAGCGAGCCAAGCGATAACCGCCCTTACACGTCACGTTACATTGGTTCTCTTGTGTCTGATTTCCACCGTAACTTGCTAAAAGGCGGCATCTACTTATACCCAAGTACAGAGAGCCACCCTCAAGGTAAATTGCGTTTGCTTTATGAATGCAACCCTATTGCTTTCCTTATGGAGCAAGCTGGCGGTATTGCATCAGACGGTGCACAGCGTATCATGGATATCAAACCAACTGAGCTACACCAACGTGTGCCTTTCTTCGTTGGTTCAACAAAAATGGTACGTAAAGTAGAAGAGTTTCTTGAGCTGAACCCTGAGTAACCCTCTCATTTCATTCTCAAACTAACGCTATTAAAAAGCCAGCACCTCAGTGCTGGCTTTTTGTTGTCTCGTAAGGTGATTAACTAGTTAGGAATCATTGTTCCGCTGACACCAGTTACCCGAAAGTATTTCTTTATTAGCTGTTAGATCAAGCTGATACAAATATACCCATGCTAATCCAAATATAGTCTCTATTTGCTCGCGACGATACTCAACAGGAACATCTTCTAGCCGATCGAGCGACTCTAAAATTTCGTCGTTAATGATATAGACCTCACCAGCGACACTTTTCTTTCCCAAAATCATCGCCGGATAGGCACCTAAATCAAAAAGTGCGTATTCCTTAGGTGTATCAAACTGCCCTAATAAATCGCAGCCCTGCAAATAATGGTGATTGGACTGACCTTGCCTCAAGGTTCCATAGACAAAAACAAGATGCTGCATATGCCCTCCCATACGGCTCTACTCGAACTCAAATTGATAGAGAAGATCCACAGCACTGTCTAGGCCAGAAACAGCTTCAACATAGAGATCCTGCATCAATCTATAACGAACGGTAAACTCACCTAACGAGTTAAAGATACCCACACCATACTTCACCTGTAAGCCAGGCAGGATGTAACCACTTACCGTCACTTGAGAGTCATCGCCAGAGCCTGCAGTATCCAGTTGCAAGTCCTTTACACCAAAGGCTTCACCGATTTCACCAACAACCTTACCACTCTTCGCTAAACTCAAACCGATTAAAGTCGTTGTCATCGAACCGCTCGACTCACCGTCGATATCTTGGCCACGCAAAATATAAGACAGTGCGTTCGCTTGTGGCATCGCTGGGTCAGAATAAATCTCGATGGTAGGCTCTGTCGCAGGGCCAGTCACTCGAATACCAGCGGTCACGTCATCCTGAGTATTATCAGGATTACGAATCGCGTTGATGGCTACGTATGGCTGATCCGGTGGTCCATTCATTAGGATCTTACCCTCTTCGATCAAGAGGTCTTGCCCGAATGATTGATAAGTACCATCGACGATGTTCACTTCACCTGTAATAAATGGACCTTGGTCTTTTTGAGCCACGTTGAGCTTACCGACCAAATCACC
This sequence comes from Vibrio sp. 10N.247.311.14, assembly GCF_041467715.1. Taxonomy (NCBI): domain Bacteria; kingdom Pseudomonadati; phylum Pseudomonadota; class Gammaproteobacteria; order Vibrionales; family Vibrionaceae; genus Vibrio; species Vibrio sp. 10N.247.311.14. Next base: position 29,221 of record NZ_JBFSVE010000022.1, on the reverse strand, counting down.
TTCAAGACCGAAGGCAGACAGTTTAAAGTCATCACCAATGGAGATATTAATATTCGTCATCACATTGAATGGAATCGTATCTTCGTTTTCTGGCTCTAGATCTTTATTCAAAATAACCTGATCAGAAGAGACGCCAACCGCTGACGGTGGTAAATCTTCAACAACAATTCGTCCCCATGGTAATGCAATATCACCGGTGATTTTCGCCAGATCTGGTGTGACATCAATAGTCATATCAGGTACGACCTTCACCTTAACCATCGGTGGGATATCAACCATCAACTCATCAGCGAAAACTCTAACGTTCGAATGCCATGCTTTAAGATCTTGCCAATCTCCGGTTCCCTCAATATCAAGGTGACCATCAGGTGTTTCGACATTCGCATCCAGTTTTGCACTATAACCATCAAAGTCGAGGTCGATGCGGCCATCTTTCACATCAACAGGCGTAACATCGCCTTTGACTTGAATACCATCAACAGAGAATTGACCAAAGACTTGAGGGTGCATCAGAGAGCCTTTAACTTGAAGATCACTCTCAAGGTCGGCTTTCAATAAGCTGTATTCACCTAGAATTGGTTGTAAGAAATCAAGATGGAACGTGGTCAGCTTAATTGCCGCATCGACCATTTTGTCTTCGGCAAGAATATCCGGTAACGACACCGTGCCAGACAGGTCACCATTGTCGGAAACATCCAACTTAAAATCGGCATCCAGTTTGTTGTCTTTCAGTTGGGCATTCAATGCAACGCTTTCCCAACCCAGTGTGATTGGCTCACCCACTTGTTGAACAACCTGACCTTTCGGCATATCAACGCTTACCGTGACTTCAGGCTCATCTTGTTCAGACCACTTTGCATGAGCAGTCGCATTGACTAAGCCCTGTAATTGCGTCTCTTTAGGCACAAAGGCTTTAATCTGCTCGAAATCGAATTGATTGATGGCTACCTTGGCCTCACCCGATTTTCCGACACGAACGTCTTCATCCAAACACACGCTCGAACCCGATTGTTTCCAACAGTGCGCTTGAACATCGGCAAACTGTTTATCAACATCCGCATTTATCGCGACAGGTTGATCTAACACCCAAGGACCTTGCTGAGTGGTGATTTTGACTCTGTCTAACGATCCATACCAAATAAGAGAAGGCTTTTGAATCAACTCTCCGGAAATAGCTAAGCTTGTAGACACGATGTCGGATATCACATCAAGTGTCACTGTGTGTTTCTTCTCACCACCACTCACCGTGAGATCAATGCTTTTTACGCTCTGATCTTGATAGGTTAGGTTGTTAGCTTTTAATTCAAGATCAGCTTGAGCTTCAGGTAATGGCAGAGGAACCACAGAACCATTAAGCGACAAGGATTCTAGTGTTGCTTCGTTATTCCAATCTACCTTATCCACATTTAGAGCGAGATCGACTTCAGGCTTTTTCGTTGGACCACTGAGCTGGATGTTACCAATCACTTTACCTTTCAAATCAGGGACGCTTTTTACAAGCTCAGGGAAGTGAATCTCAACACCCATGTCCCATTTCTTATCAAGCTCACCCTGAGCCTTAATCGAGTTAACACCGTGAGCTAAGCTCAAACCACTGGTTTTCAGTTTTGGTTCACCGCTCGCGCTGCGATCCGACGCTGACAACTGACCTTCGATATCCAGAGGGTATTCTCGCAAGATCCCTTCAATATCCAATTTAGGCAGTTCAATCGCCCAGCCGCCCGCTTCAGTCAACTCACCTGAGGTGACGATGTTTCCACTAATGTTGCCCTCAGCTTCTGGCCACTGCAGACCCGGTTGAATATCTTTGAGTGTCACGTCAGCTTGCCAGTTAACGAGACTCTTCCAGTTCGCTTTAACGACACCGTTAAGCTCACCGCCTAGCGTGTTGAGCTTTAGACGCTCGAGAACAATTTGTTCCGTCGTGCCTTTACCCTGTAGATCGATGGCTAATTCAGGGATTTCCTTACCATCGGCTTCACCTTTAAGAAGAACATTAAAACCATCTAGTGAGCCATCAGCTTTAAATTGCTCAATTGTCGCTTGGTAATCGCTTTTTCCGGTAAGGGGCCACTGTGCTTGTCCGCCCTCTAAAAGAAGGTCAAATGGCAGAGTCGGTTCTAAGGGTTGAATATCCCCAGACAACTTTGCCTCAATCAGCTCAGAAAATTGGGAGTCTAGGTTTAGCTTAGCCACGCTGCCTTGTGCTTTCAGAGACAACTTCTGCCCAACAAGGTCGGTTTCTTTCACCAACGCATCCAAAGAAAGTTCTAGCGGGTAACCGCCCTTGAGCTCAACCTTCGTGGTTAGATTGGCGCTTGCTTGTGGCATATCGAGTTCGAGAGTTGAAACATCAACCGTGTGTTTGCCCGCGCGAGCTTCTAACCCAAGGTGGTTAACAACGATTGGTGTTTCTTGTTCTAAGGTGAAACGGTTGAGGTCAAAACGCTCCAACACAACCTGCAGAGGAATCCAGACTTCCGGCAATTCGATAGCCGTTTTAACGGCAGCTTTTGGCTCAACCTTTTCTGCTTGCGGTTCTTCTGTCGACTCAGCGAGTTTAACCTTAAGATCATTGAATAAGGTTGGCGATACAGTTAGCTTTTCGCCCTGCATACTCAAAGCCGTAGAGAACAAGCTCCATTCAATTTCATGCCCTAAGATATTCAACTTGATATCAGACAAAGCGATACGGTTGATTACGATTGGCAACGGTGTTTTTACCGATGTTACGGGCGGAGTAGGTTCTGTTTCTTCTGTAGAGGCCGGAGGCAGTTCAGTAAATGCGAAGTCCAATCCTTGAATCGCTAAACGATCGACACACAACTTAGGGTCGAGCAGACAGCGAGGATTAATCGCCAAGTTCAGCTTTTGAACTTTGGTGTCTATATGCAGGCTGTCATCTTTAAACTGAACATTATTAAGCGTAAAGCTCGGGAAAAGAGCCCCTTTAGTGCTTTCCACTTTAAGCTGTGGCAACGCTTTTTCAGCGCCCCACAACACAGTGTTCAACCCTGGATTGGTGAACAAAACAAAACCTAGCAAGGCTATCAACAACAGCAAAATAGACGTCAATGAGATCGACGTCCACTTGATGCACTTGCCCATCACTTTGATCATAATTCTGGCCCTAAACTAAAGTGTAACTGGAACTCATCACCTTTTGCTGCATCTAGACCCCAAGCAAAATCTAAGCTCACAGGGCCGACGGGCGACGCCCAACGAACCCCGACGCCGGTACCATGTTTCCATTCAGGTTTATCATTGAAGGCATCACCAATGTCGTAGAATGCTGCGCCCCACCAGTTTCCAACCAAGCGGTATTGGTATTCAAACGAGCTGGTTGCAATGAATTTGGCACCCGTTAGTGCGCCACTTTCATCTCGAGGAGAGATCGACTCATAACCATAACCACGAATGCTATTGTCACCACCAGCAAAGAATCTTAGGGAGGGAGATAGCTTATCAAACTCGTCGGCAAAGTTGCCGCCAAATTGAAGTCGAGTTAAGCCTCGGTGATTGTCGCCAATGCTTCGAATCCAAGCGGTTTGACCTTGAAAACGAACAACCTTAGTTTCAGATAACAAGGTATCATCACCCGCTTCAACCATAATGGTTTGTTTATCGCCCCACATCGGCATCGAACCGCCTCGCGTTCGAGTGCGTGAGAAAGAGATACCCGGCAGCACAAATTGCGCTAAATCATCCTGCAAACCTTGCTCATAGTTTTCGACCAAGTATCGAATGAAGACCGTGCGTTGCCAACCGTTATCCAGTCGCCAATATCTTTCTAGCGCTAAGTTTGACTCCAAACTCTTGGTATCACGATTATCCAAGTTTTTCATACCGTACTTAACTTGATAGTAGTCGTTCAGCACGTCATCCAGAGGGATTTTATAGGTAGCGGTAATCGTCTGTTCAGGTTTAGAAATCGACAGGCTGCTATTGAAGCTATGGCCTTGTTCATTAACCCAAGGTTTTTTCCACTTCAGAGTGCCTTTTACGCCAAGGTCGGTGGATACACCGATACCCGTTTCGATTTGGTTACGAGCTTGCGGAGCAAGGCTAACCTTCATCGGGATCTCTCGGCCTTCGCCTAACTGGCTTAAATCTGGTTCAACAAATACCGAGGAGAACCAATCCGTATTGGACAGGTTTTGGTTGTACTCACCGACTTTGATGATTGAGTAAGGTTCGCCATCCTCAAATGGTTTAAGTGACTGCACCTTATCTTCTTCTATCTGGCTACCAGTAACCTGAGTAGTACCAAAGTGATAGCGGATACCACTGTTATAATGAAGACGAACATAAGCGCGGTTCAATTCAGGAGCGACTTCTAGCTTACTAAGATCATAAGCACCATCGAAGTAGCCTTTCGCTAAGCCAAGGTTGCGGATCGACGATTTCAAAGAGTCATAATTACCATGATTCAGAGTCGAACCTTTAGACAAGCTACTCTTCGCTATCAAGGCTAAAAAGTCTGGGTCATCCTTGGCTTCACCAGTTAGAACGATATCTGAAGTATAAATAACAACAGGCTCTCCCGGCTCAACCGTAACGGTCATTTCGGTATCATCTTCGGAGTGAGTAAATGTGATTTTAGGGTGGTAGTAGCCTAACGCATTCAGGGCTTCTTTAATCATAGATTCCAAGCGGGATTGGAATCTTAGTGAAACCGAATACTCTTCTTCAGGGATCGCACTCAGATAAGCATCAACATTATCCTCAAGCGCTCCATCTAGCCCTTTGATTTCAAGGGAAACGTCAGCGAAAGCGAGCGTCGATGACAATAGAGTGCCAATCAGAACTGGTAAAGTTTTTCTTATCATGTTTAATTGGTGAAGAAGTTATCAATACGTTAATAAGTGAAAAGAAATAATACCGCTAAATAGGCATTGAGTCTGTAATAAATCCTGGAATAACACGGTCTAATTTAAAGACTTATTCAATATTGACCAACAGTTAATATGAACCCACGTTAAATAAAAGCCAGCGCGGTAAACGTATGCGAAAAGGAATATAACATGCTAAACAAACAACAACTGGTTTATGCAGCAACCGCACTACCGGGAAATGCTGACCCAATTCGAATCACTGAGCGCCATTTCGTCAATCAAACCGACCTGCTCGATGCACCCACGGGCTCTCAACAAGAAGTCCTGTTTGGTATGGGGTGCTTCTGGGGAGCTGAGCGTTTGTTTTGGCAATTGGATGGCGTTATTTCAACATCCGTTGGTTACGCTGGCGGATACACAGTTAATCCCACTTATGAACAAGTATGTACTGGGCAAACCGGCCATACCGAGGTCGTTCGTGTCATATTTGATAGTGAACAAACCTCTCTAGCTCGAATACTTGAAACCTTTTGGGAGCGTCATGACCCAACTCAAGGGATGCGCCAAGGCAACGATTTAGGGACTCAGTACCGTTCTGCGATTTACACCTTCAGTGAAGAACAACAATCTATCGCTGAGCACTCTAAACGTGAATATCAACGAGCAATGACTGAATCTTTAGGCAACGAGATCACGACGGAAGTTCTGCCTGCTGGAAAATATTTTTTCGCAGAAACCTACCACCAGCAATACCTAGCTAAAAATCCGAATGGGTATTGCGGGTTGGGTGGAACAGGTGTGTGCTTCCCTCCGCAATAATGTGCGTTAGGCATACAAGCTAGAACAACATCCATTAAAAAAAGGGCTTCCATCAGGAAGCCCTTTTCATTGTTAATCTATTCGGTGCAAGACAAATCGATAAAGCTCAGTTACACCGGCAACGCTGCAATGGTGCCGTTAACTTCTTTAAAAATAGTGAGCTTTTGTTTGTCTGAAACTTCAGGAAGTAGCACCTTGCCTTGGTCGAAGCGAAACTCTCCAACACCTTCGATGGCAAATTGGCCTTTGAACAGGACTTTAACGAAACGCGCCACCTGACGTGGACGGTAAGTAGAAAATTTTCTTAACATAATACAACCTCAATTCCATTTGAGTACTACAGTCACATACCTGAACAGCGTCGCTGTTCAAAGCACATTTAATCGCTAATTCCTTTAGCAAACAGCAAGATAATCTATTGTTCATCTTGATATTGATGCATTATACCTTTTGGTAACAAGCCTGCAACTTCTTTCTACGTCGTACGATAAAAAAGTTAAAGAGGCATTTTTCAAATTTCATATTATACTTCCTGTGCAAACCAATAAGCGGAACAAAAATATAATGAAAAACAAAACTCTACTGGCTTTTCTAGCCGCAGCCTCTCCACTCTTCGCCAATGCTCACAACCTATCAGTAGGCGCTACCCTGCCTGCCGTCGATGTGAGTAACTATGGTGAGATTGTTCTAAACGACGGAAATACTGGATATCAAGCTTGGGCAACCAATGATCTTCTAGGTAAAGTTCGCGTCGTTCAAGCTATCGCTGGCCGCAGCAGCTCTAAAGAGCTCAACGCACCACTGATGGCAGCCATTACCGCATCGAAATTCTCAGAAGACAGCTACCAAACCACCACTATCATCAACCAAGATGATGCGATTTGGGGTACTGGGTCTTTTGTTAAGTCCTCTGCCGAAAGCAGCAAAGAAGAATTTCCATGGTCTTCTATGGTCCTAGATGAAGACGGCGCCGTTGCGTCAACATGGGCTCTAAAAGAAGAAAGCTCAGCGATTATCGTTCAAGACAAGCAAGGTAAAATCTTGTTTGTAAAAGAAGGTGCATTAAACGAATCAGAAGTCACTCAAGTCATTGAGTTGATTAAAGCGAGCCTTTAATAAGATATTCGCGTCTTTTTCGAGACCTAACCAAAGGATATTGTTATATTATAACAGTATCCTTTTTTTAATTCTGTGGTTAATCATCCTGATGTGGCAAAACACACCCAACAATGTGAAACGCAAAACAGGCTTCTTGCTTGGGCTTATGCTCATGTTAAGCGTGTTAGCCGCAACACACATTGTGGATATCGCACCAGAGCACCACACTTCACACCATTGTGAGCTGTTTTCGCTTAATCAGTTCATCACAGCGCACTCACTACCACAGATTCCAGAGTTCCATTCGGAATTTACTGTCGCTATTACAGAGTCAGTAACTTCACTACAGCGGCTATATTTCGCTTATTTGGCACGCTCACCTCCTGTAAATATCGCTTAATTACCACTACTTTTTAATTAACCTTTATTCAGGAAAAAACATGAAACCTACTTTTTTAGCCGTTGTTATCGGCATGACTGTCTCTACAAATGCTCTAGCTAACGAAGAATTCCGCTCTCATGATGCACACGTACATGGCCAAGTTGAAGTAAACATCGCGCAAGATGGGCAAGAATTGCTTGTTGAAGTAACAGCTCCAGGCGCAGATGTGGTTGGGTTTGAACATGCTCCAAAAACTGCAGAACAGAAGAAAGTGTTTGAACAGGCTATCGCACAATTAAACAAGCCAGAAGAGCTGTTTAGTTTTAACAATGCGAGTTGTACTCTGAAGTTCAAGTCAGTAGCAAACACCTTAGAAGGCGGTCATGACGACCATGAAGGCCATGAAGGCCATGACCATGCGGAACACGGTCATGGCGACCACAAAGACCATGATCACGCTGAACACGATCATGACGACCACAAAGACCATGACCACGCTGAACACGATCATGATGACCACAAAGACCATGACCACGCTGAGCACGATCATGATGACCACGAAGGTCACGACCACCACGATCATGAAGGCCACGATCACTCAGAAGGTGGCCACGGTGAGTTCACTGTTGAGTACCACTATGAATGTTCAGATGTTGCTAAGCTAGACACAGTTAGCACTCAGTGGTTCTCTAAGTTCAGCAACACTGAAAAAATGACGGTGAACCTACTAACAGACACAGCTCAAGTACAAGAAGTGCTTAACGCAGAGCGTATTAGTTTCCGATTCTAATCACTCCTAGATCGGATTAAACGTAAAATAAACAGCCAGGTAAGTCATCGCTTACTTGGCTGTTCAAATCGGTGTGTTCCTGGGAATTTATGTTTCAAATTACTGTCCAGTAGATACACCGCTTTAATTATTGGAGCTAGCATGTCTTCTGACAGTTCATCACTTGTGGTCAAACTCGAAAATATCAGCTTTCGTTGGAAGCCTGAATTACCACCAACGCTAGAGATCCCCTCTCTTCACATCCAAGCCCAAGAGCACCTTTTTATTAAAGGGCCAAGTGGTTGTGGAAAATCAACTTTGTTAGGGCTACTGACCGGAATCAACCAAGCTGAGCAAGGAGAAGTCTCTATCCTTGATCAAGACCTCACTCAGCTTACACCTCGTCAAAGAGATAAATTCAGAGCCGATCATATTGGTTATATTTTCCAACAATTTAACCTGCTTCCTTATCTATCAGTTATCGATAACGTGACGCTTCCTTGCCAGTTTTCACAGATACGTAAACAGCAAGTCGCTGAAAGCCAGAAAAGCTTACAAGAGACGGCTCGAGAGTTGTTACTCAGATTAAAACTACCTCAAGCTTTAATGGACAAGCCCGTTACCGAGTTAAGCATCGGTCAACAACAACGTGTTGCTGCCGCTCGTGCTTTGATCGGCCAACCCAAAATCATTATTGCCGACGAGCCAACCTCGGCTTTGGATCATGACAACCGAGAAGCTTTTATCGAACTGTTGTTAGAACAAGCCAACCAGGCAGGTTCTACTCTTATCTTTGTTAGCCATGATCCAACACTAGAAAAGTTGTTCACTCGAACCATAGATTTAAAAACCGTTAACCAAGCTAAGGTTGTCGTATGAAAGTAATTACTCACTTAGCCTTAAAAAGCGTACTCAACCGTAAAGCCACAGCCATTCTAACTATTCTCACTGTGGCTGTATCCGTCATTCTATTACTCGGTGTGGAACGTGTAAGAACCGAAGCTAAGAGCAGCTTCGCCAATACGATTTCAGGTACTGACCTTATCGTCGGTGGCCGCTCTGGTCAGGTAAACCTGCTGCTTTATTCCGTATTTAGAATCGGTAATGCGACCAACAACATCGACTGGAAAAGCTATGAAGAATTTAGCCAGCACAACGCTGTAAAGTGGGCGATCCCAATCTCATTGGGTGATTCACATAAAGGCTTCCGCGTAATGGGCACGAACCATAGCTACTTCGAGAATTATCGCTATGGAAGTAAGCAACCACTTACTTTTCAGCAAGGCAAAGAGTTTAATCAGCTATTTGACGTAGTGATTGGTGCCGACGTCGCGAAGAAGCTAGATTACAAAATAGGTGATCAAATCATTCTTGCGCACGGTATCAGTGATGTTGCGTTTAGCCGTCACGATAATCTGCCCTTCAAGATTGTGGGAATACTCGCGCCAACAGGAACACCAGTAGACAAAACCGTACACGTATCGCTAGAGGCAATCGAAGCAATTCATGTTGGCTGGGAATCAGGTGCCAACCTCGGGCACACACCGAATGCTGAAGCGCTAAAGCAACGTGACTTCCAACCGAAGCAGATTACCGCGATGATGGTTGGCCTTAAATCGAAGATCCAAACCTTCGCACTGCAACGAGAAATCAATAACTACCGCCAAGAACCTTTAAGCGCCATTATGCCGGGCATTGCGCTTCACGAATTGTGGGGAATGATGGCTGTAGCAGAACAAGCATTACTGATTGTTTCAGGGTTTGTTGTTGTCGCCGGATTATTGGGTATGCTCAGTAGCCTACTCACTAGCTTGCAAGAAAGGCGTCGAGAGATGGCTATCCTACGTGCGATGGGCGCAAGACCTCGTCATGTGTTTGGTTTACTGATCAGTGAAGCCAGTGCACTAACCTTCCTTGGCATTACATTAGGTGTTGCAGTATTGTTTGCGCTGATCGCAGTGGTTGCTCCTATTGTGCAACAAAGTTATGGTATCAACATATCGATATCCGCAATCACACCGCATGAGTGGAAACTGCTTATGCTGGTACAAGTTGCTGGAATCATTATCGGCTTTATTCCCGCTTTCAGGGCTTACCGCCAGTCATTGTCTGATGGCATGACGATTCGAATCTAAAATAGGAACCTACGATGCAACGCAAATTCCTACTGATACTTGGGCTACTTCTGTTCCCATTTATCAGTACAGCTCACGCTGAAACCACTCAGAATGACGAATCGGTATTAACACTTGAATGGATTGATTTGATTCCAGAATCAGAACGTGCTCAGCTAGATTCATTTGGTATGCCGATGGTTGACCACAATAGTATGGACAAACCTCAACAATCGACACTTGGTGCTGTTCGCCCAGAGCTGAATGGCAGCACAGTGAAGATTCCTGGCTTTGTGATTCCATTGGAAGGTGATGAGAATATGATCACTGAGTTTCTGCTGGTACCGTACTTTGGCGCATGTATCCACGTGCCACCGCCGCCACCGAACCAAATCATCTACGTGAAGTTCCCGAAAGGTGCACCAATACAGCAGTTATGGGATGTGATCTATTTGGTCGGAACGCTGAAAACTGAGTCAATCAGCCATGACTTAGCGCAAACCGGTTATCTTATTGAAGGTACTGCGATTGAAGAGTATGACGACATGTAGTCATTAGAAGGGTGGCTCAAGGATGAGCTGCCGTCACTGAACGAGTGTGATCATTCAATAACAGTTTAATAACGATAATTTTCTTCTGAATTACGCGATGTAATTAGATAAGTAAGCTAGAACAGCGACATAAATCGCGAGTAATAACCCTATACTAAGCTGTTTCTTCAGCTTGTTATCATTGACTTGATTCATAACTCCTCCCTGAGAATTACAACAAATTTAACATTTTATTATCATTAACAAAAGTAAAATTTTGTTGAAACCTTCAACTATGCTCGCAAAATCTAGCCACCAATAAGATAAAGAGTTACATTTTAGACAGTTATACCAATCACAATAAGTAAGTGTTCAGAAATAGCGTAGGAAAAAGCCTTGAGAACAAGGCGGAGCTTTTTGATAAGTAGTTATTCTACAATCAAAAATTGTAGCTCAGTTATCAAGCGTTTTAACAAGCTAGGCTGAGCAATTATTTACTACGATTGGTTTTGAGTCGTCTCCTAACGGTACTCTTATGTCAAAAACCAAACAGCCAGTGATCATTGAGCATGCTAGCGACACACAGCATAAGCATGAGAAAAAGCCTCATATTGCCGACAGTGCCAGCAGAATGCTGCACATCGCACAAAGCTTCGGCCTCGATTCCTTAATTAGTCATAGTGCCAAGCCAAAGGATAAAGCTGAGAGTACGCTTATCGAACGGGCACTATTGCGAGAGAAAAAACGTAGAGAGCTTCGCCAAAAGAACCTAGAACAGATTCTAAAGTTGGCGCACTCTTCATGTAAGGATGAAGCGGCTGGAGACCCGGATCAGGACTGGCTATACCGTTTCTTCGACATGGCACAAGAGATCCACAATACATCGATGCAGAGGCTATGGGCTCAAGTACTGAAACGAGAAGTCACCAACCCAGGCTCGACGTCGATGAAGGCACTGCAAATCTTAAAAGACATGACGCCAAAGGAAGCACTGACCTTACAAAGAGCAGCTTCATTAGGCTGCAGTTTTGGTAGCGATAACAGCAGAAAGCTCTTACTCGGCTTTAAATCTCATGCTGGGCTATTCAACTTTGGCAAAAGGGACACCACCAACACCATCAACCTTGGTGGGCACAACCTGCCCTACTCCAGCTTGCTCCACTTGATAGAGCTCGGGATTATTCTGGGCACAGAATTAGAATCCGGAGAGATTGATTTCGATCCAGCCCTGCACCTAACCTATCAAGGTAAGAGCATGTCACTGGCACCATTATCAAAAGGCGTGAAGCTGGTTTACTACCGATTCAGCCCTACAGGCAATGAGCTTTGTACCTTGCTCGGTAACAAGCCAAACACGCAGTATTACGATCAACTGATTGCACTATTGAGCCAGAAATTCACAGTACAGACAGAAGTGAAAAGCAGCGTAAATTACACCGTCTAGACACTCGACGGAGCTAAAATAGACGGTGTAAAAAGTGAAGTATAGAGAGGAATAAAGAGAATCTAGAGGATAGGTTTCTTGTCTCGGTAAACTAAGGCTGCACTATTTATCGGTCGTGAATAAACAGATAAACAGCTGAGTAGCCTTAGTCATACCAACGATCTCAGTTGGCTAAGATATTTCGCTTCTCCAACGCATCAATACACAGTTCGACCAATTCATCGAGTGTCTTCTCACCTGCAGGTAGATCAATCTCAGGGTTCTGAGGCGCTTCGTACACTGAACTAATACCTGTAAAGTTCGGGATCTCTCCGGCACGTGCTTTCTTATACAGACCTTTAGGGTCACGCTGTTCGCAAACCTCTAATGGAGTATTGACGAACACCTCAAGAAACTCACCTTCCGGCAATAAATCTCTCACGAGTTGCCTTTCAGCTTGATGCGGAGAAATAAAGGCTGACAACACGATCAAGCCTGCATCTGCCATCAATTTAGCAAGCTCACCAATACGACGGATGTTCTCTCGACGATCTTGCTCAGAGAAGCCAAGGTCGCTACATAAGCCATGACGCACATTGTCACCATCCAATAAATAAGTATGGTAACCAAGCTGTGCCAAACGATTTTCTAATGCTCCAGCGACTGTCGATTTACCAGAACCAGACAACCCCGTGAACCAGAGCACGGCTGGCTTTTGTGATTTCAGATCCGCGCGAAATGTTTTATCAATCGAGTGTTGATGCCACACAACATTCTCATCTTTGGGTTTGAGTACTGCGGTCATAATTAGTCCTTTAAATAAACAGCATTAAAATGGGAAAAAATAAGGAATTAGGGTCAGCACCAAGCCCGAATATACAATCGAGATTGGAATGCCGATACGCAGATAATCCGTTAAATGGTAATTACCTACGCTATAAACAAGTAAGTTGGTTTGGTAGCCGTATGGAGAGATAAAACTGGCACTGGCACCAAACAGTACCGCCATGATGAACGGCATAGGGTCAACGCCATAACCTACTGCCATACTGTAGCCAATCGGAAATGAGAGTGCTGCAGCCGCATTATTGGTCACCAGCTCTGTCAAAACCAAAGTCATAAAGTAGGTAGCAACTAACGCACCGAATACGCCCCAGCCATTAAACGCCTCCATAAACATCAGCCCCATCCGCTCAGATAAACCCGATGAAATCATCAGTTGAGCAATAGAAAGTGCAGAGCCCACGATCACCACAATATCGACTGGGAAACGGCGGCGGAGCTCACCCAGTTGCACCACGCTAAATGCCACCAGCAACAGTAGAAAACCAGCTAAGCCTTTGATAATAGGTACTGCATCGATAAGGGCTAAACCAATCACGCTAGCAAAGCCGAGCAACACGAACGTCGATTTGTCGGCATCAAGCTTGGCACTCGAATCTAAGTCATTCATCAACACAAACTCTTTGTTGTGTTGTTGGCGCTGTTCTTCAAAGCGTTTACCTGGAACCAAAATCAAGGTATCACCAGCGGTCAATGTGATATTCCCTAGCCCACCTTCTAGGCGTTCATGGCCACGACGAATAGCAACCACAACCGCATCGAAACGATCTCTAAATTGGCTGGTTTTCAGGGTTTTGTTACAGAAGCTTGCCGATGAGCTCACTACTACTTCAACAAAGCTTTGTCCGTTAAGGTGGTGTTGACCAAACAAGGTTAGCCCTTGAATCTCTTGTAATGTCGCTACGCTCTCAACATCACCACAAAACAGCAGTCGATCACGAGCTTGGAGAATAAAATCAGGGTCAATAGACGCCGTAGTTTTCCCGTCTCTAATAACTTCGGCTAAGAACAGTTTTCTCAGCGCTCTAAGGTTGTTTTCACTGACACTGCGACCAACTAACGGTGAGCCGGGCTCAACCCTTGCTTCAAGAAAATACGGAAGGTCGTCCTGCGATCCATCATCGTAGCTAGGTAAAAAGTAACTCAGAGGAATAAGGATCAATACCCCACCGACCAAAACAGCTAAACCGATCAAAGTTGGCGTGAAAAAGTTTAAACTCGGCAGTCCTGCATCTTCAACAAAGCTATTAATGATCAAGTTGGTTGAGGTGCCGATCAATGTCAGGGTTCCACCTAAAATGGCAGCGTATGACAGAGGGATAAGCAGTTTAGATGGCGCATGTTGTTGATTGCGTTTGATTGCGCCGATCAAAGAGACAACCACCGCCGTATTATTAGTAAAAGAAGAAAGTAACGCTGTGGAAATACCCAACTTCGCGACCACGGTGCCTAGCCGGCCTTCAGAAATATTGCGGCTAACCCAACTGATTAAGCGAGTTTTCTCCAACGCACTTGATGCGAGGATAAGAAGAATTAAAGTCAGTAACGAGGAGTTAGTGAAGTTATTGGCTAAGCTCGACAAGTCGATCATGCCAGCCATAAAAGCAATAAACGCCGCGCCAGCAAATATAAAGCTTGGCTTAATACGGGTAACGAGCAGGCAAGTAATGATGCCGAGCAAAATCGCTAATACAAATCCTTGTTGCCACATATACCCGTCCTTTATGGCGGAAACGATCGGTTTCCGCCTAATTCAATAAGCTGTTACTTGGTCGTTTATGACTTCAGTAGTTGGCTTAGATCTTTGGCATCCCAATGAGGGAAATGTTTGCGAACCAATGCGTTGAACTCAAGTTCAAATGCAGAGAAGTTACCCACTTGCTGTTCAACAGAGTCCAAACGGTCTCGAATCAAACCTGCGCCAACCGTCACGTTAGTTAGACGGTCGATAACGATGAAGCCACCGGTATCGGCACTTTCACGGTATTTATCCAGCGCAACTGTCTCGTTCAATGACCATTCACACAAGCCAATGCCATTCAGTGGCAACTCATCAACGGCGTGAGTCGACAGGTTGTTGATGTCGTATTGGTGACGAACGGTTTCAACCTGACCGACGGTTTTCTTGCCTGCGATCTTGATGTCATAAGCTTTGCCCGGTTGTAGTGGTTGCTCTGTCATCCACACGATGTCAGCCAATACGTGGTTAGTAGATTCAATCTGAGCGTTTTCCAACACAATCAAATCACCACGGCTGATGTCGATCTCATCTTCAAGGGTCAGCGTTACTGCCAAGCCCGCTTGCGCAGACTCCAAATCACCATCAAAAGTTACAATGCGTGCAACCTTAGAGGTTTTACCCGACGGCAGCGCCTTGATTTCATCACCGACACTGACACGGCCAGAGGCAACGGTGCCAGCAAAACCGCGGAAGTCTAAGTTAGGACGATTGACGTACTGAACTGGAAATCGGAATTCACCTGCCGAACGCTTTTGGTCAATGTCGACGTTCTCTAACACTTCTAGCAGAGATGGGCCTTCGAACCATGCAAGCTCTTTACTTGGTGCAGCAACGTTGATGCCTTCAAGCGCCGATACTGGCAAGATCTGAATATTGGTTTCGCCTTCTAGGTTTTCTGCAAACTCTAGGTATTCATCGCGAATTTCTTCAAAACGATCTTGCGCGTAATCCACGAGATCCATCTTGTTTACAGCAACGATGAAATGCTTCAAACCAAGCAGGTTAGAGATAAACGAGTGACGACGTGTTTGATCCAGAACGCCCTTACGAGCATCAATCAAGATCACCGCCAGATCACACGTTGAAGCGCCTGTTGCCATGTTGCGCGTATACTGCTCATGCCCAGGAGTATCAGCAATAATGAACTTACGTTTTTGAGTCGAGAAGTAGCGGTAAGCCACATCGATCGTGATCCCTTGCTCACGCTCAGCCTGCAGACCATCAACAAGCAGTGCCAAATCAGGTTTCTCACCTGTCGTTCCCACTCGTTGGCTATCCGAGTGAACCGCCGCTAGCTGATCTTCATAAATCTGTTTTGTATCATGGAGTAAGCGACCGATTAGCGTACTTTTACCGTCATCTACCGAGCCACAAGTTAAAAATCTAAGCATAGATTTATGCTGATGCTGACTTAGATAACCTTCAATCCCTAGTTCAGCCAATTCGGCTTCTACTGCACTATTCATTTTTCTTTCCTTAGATTCTTAGAAATAACCTTGGCGCTTTTTCAGCTCCATAGAGCCCGACTGATCATGGTCAATCGCTCGACCTTGACGCTCACTAGACGTCGCCACCAGCATCTCTTCAATAATGCCCGTTAGCGTATTCGCCTCAGATTCAACCGCTCCGGTTAATGGGTAACAGCCTAAAGTACGAAAACGAACGCTTTTCTCTTCAATCACTTCACCTTCTTGCAGCTCCATACGGTCATCATCAACCATGATCAGCATGCCATCACGCTCAACTACAGGGCGTTTGTCTGAAAGGTAAAGTGGAACAATATCGATGCTCTCTAGATAGATGTATTGCCAGATATCGAGCTCAGTCCAATTAGATAGCGGGAAGACACGAATGCTTTCGCCCTTATTAACCTGACCGTTGTAGGTGTGCCAAAGCTCTGGACGCTGGTTTTTTGGATCCCACGTATGGTTCTTATCACGGAAAGAATAAACACGTTCTTTCGCACGAGATTTTTCTTCATCACGACGCGCACCACCAAAAGCCGCATCGAACCCATACTTGTTTAACGCCTGCTTAAGGCCCTGTGTTTTCATGATGTCAGTGTGCTTCGAAGAACCATGTACAAATGGGCTACAACCCATCTCAATACCTTCTGGGTTCTTATGTACTAAAAGGTCGAAGCCGTACTTTTTAGCCGTACGATCACGAAACTCAATCATCTCGCGGAATTTCCAATCCGTATCTACATGCAATAGCGGGAATGGAATCTTGCCTGGATAAAACGCTTTGCGAGCTAAATGAAGCATCACAGAAGAATCTTTTCCGATGGAGTACATCATCACTGGGTTATCAAACTCAGCCGCTACTTCACGGATAATATGAATACTTTCCGCTTCGAGCTGTTTTAGGTGGGTTAAACGTTCTTGGTCCATTTCAGTGCTTCCTTTAAGGCTCGCGTTACGAGCAATTCATTACTTGGTCTTGCCAAGCAAGGGATTTAACTCATCCACTTGAGTGAATGGGAGTATTGGCACTAGAAGAAAACAGAAGCTTCGTTTTGAGCTATCCTTGCTATTCATCTGCCTGATACGTCCTTGATATAGGCATTATGACGAGCCTCTCATATTACTGGAAATTCTAAAATTTCATTTTTTATTCGAAAAGCTGATAAGGGATTGAATTTACCGATAAGCAGGTGAAATGAATGGACTAATATTATCGATATCAGTTGCGCATTGATTGAGCAGCTTTGGGAGGCGTCTTGCAGAACACCATAAAGTAATCGATCTAAGTCACGAATTAACATTCGTTGTAATCATTGTTTCATTCGGTTTTGTTACATTACGCAACGAATTTTCTACTATCCACTTTGGAGCTACAAAATGAAAGTTGCAATGAAACCTTTGTCATTGGCTGTACTTGCGGGTCTTGGTTTGACTTTAGCAGGCTGCACAACAACACCAGATACCGATGAAGTGATTAAATTACGTGTCGTAGAAACGACGGATATCCATACCAACCTAATGGATTACGACTACTACAAAGACAAGCCATCGAAAAAAATCGGCTTAGCACGTACTGCAACTTTAGTAAAAGAAGCTCAAAGCGAAGTAACCAACAGCGTTTTAGTTGATAACGGTGACTTGCTACAAGGTAGCCCAATGGGTGACTACATGGCAGACAAAGGCATCGAAGCTGGCGAAGTTCACCCTGCATATAAAGCAATGAACCAACTAAGCTACGACGCTGCAAACCTAGGTAACCACGAATTCAACTACGGTCTTGAGTTCCTAGAAGAGTCTATCAACGACGCTGATTTCCCGTACATCAGTGCTAACGTTTACGACGCAGAAACCAAAGAACACTACTTCACGCCTTATATCATCAAGACGCACACGTTCGAAGATACTGCTGGCGTAGAGCACGAAGTAAAAGTGGGTTACATCGGCTTTGTTCCACCACAAATCATGACGTGGGATAAGAAGAATCTAGAAGGCAAAGTGATCGCTCGCGATATCATTGAGACGGCTAACGAGTTAGTGCCTCAAATGAAAGCGGAAGGTGCAGAGGTTATCGTTGCTATCCCTCACTCAGGCGTATCAACTGACCCATACAAAAATGGCGAAGAGAACTCAACGTTCTACCTATCTGAAGTAGACGGCATCGATGCGATCGCATTCGGCCACTCTCACGCAGTTTTCCCAGGTAAAGGTTTTGATGACATTCAAGGCATCGACAACGAAACTGGCACAATGAACGGCGTTGCGGCAGTAATGCCTGGTCGTTGGGGTAGCCACGTTGGTGTTATGGATCTAACACTTGCACAAAAAGACGGTAAGTGGGAAGTTGTTAAAGGCCAATCAGAAGCGCGCCCTATCTACGACAAAATCGAGAAGAAATCTCTTGCTGCAGCTGATGAAGGCATCGTAACAGCACTAGAAAAAGACCACGCTGGTACTCGTGAGTTTGTTAACCAACCGATTGGTAAAGCAGACGATGTGATGTACAGCTTCTTGTCTCTAGTACAAGACGACCCAACAGTTCAAATCGTTAACCTTGCACAGAAAGATTACGTTGAACAGTTCATCCAAGGTGACCCTGACCTAGATGGTACGCCAGTACTTTCAGCAGCTGCACCATTCAAGGCCGGTGGCCGTAAGAATGACCCAGCGAACTTCACTGAGGTTGAATCTGGTCAACTGACATTCCGTAACGCAGCTGACTTATACCTTTACCCGAACACACTAGTTGCGATGAAGGTAACAGGTCACGAAGTAAAAGAGTGGCTTGAGTGTTCTGCTGGTCAATTCAACCAAGTTGATGTTAACTCAACAGCACCACAACAGTTGATCGAGTGGGAGAACTTCCGCACTTACAACTTCGATGTTATCGACGGTGTTGATTACCAAATCGACGTAACTCAACCTGCGAAATACGATGCAAACTGTAAAGTCGTTAACCCTGACTCACAGCGTATTGTTGGCCTAACTTACCAAGGTAAGCCAATCGACATGAAGCAAGACTTCCTGATCGCAACCAACAACTACCGTGCATACAGCGCTAAGTTCCCAGGCACAGGTGAAGACTTCATCGCATTTGATGCACCAGATGAGAACCGTACTGTTCTTGCAAACTACATCTCTCGCGTAAGCAAAGAACAAGGTCAAGTGAGCCCAAGCGCAGATAACAATTGGTCATTTGCACCAATCAAAACGGATAACAAGCTAGATATCCGCTTTGAAACATCTCCAAGCGACAAAGCAGCAGAGTTCATTAAAGAGAAAGGTCAATACCCGATGAAACGTGTTGCGACTGACGATGTTGGTTTTGCTGTTTACCAGATTGACCTAACTAAATAGATTGCTTAAGTAATCCATAGTTAACGTTCTGAAAGGCTGAGTTTTACGACTCAGCCTTTTTCTTTTCTTCTAAATGTTCAGCCCAAAGCCCTAATTTTCGAACGACAAACTCTCGTTCAACCCGCTTCCAAATGCCACGCCTTCAGCTTCAAAACAGCAGTCAAACAGCAGTCAAACAGCAGTCAAACAGCAGTCAAACAGCAGTCAAACAGCACGACTCAAACCACCAATTGAATGAATCCAACACAAAAAAACACTAATCAGCTGTAAGTTTTTATCTGCTCCTCCTGTCTATTTAATTTACCACACTCAATGAATGGTGGTTAAGCCATTCATCTATAGGATAGATAAGGGCATTTAATGAGCACCGTCGAGAGCATTCAAGCATGGTTACATTCAGGGGAGGAGTCGCTGCTATGGCTGATGCTTGGCATCATCGCGCTTTCTTATCTGCTTGAAGATCTTGCGATTGTTACGGCGGCAGGTATCGCGACTCAAGGTCTAATACTTCCTCAATATGCGCTGCTTGCTATTTTCATCGGTATTGCCACGGGTGATCTCGGTCTTTATTACCTGGGTAAATCAGGACGTTACTTCCGAGGTGTTCGATATAAAGCCCTCACTAATAAGTACTTTCGTTCGCTTCGTACCAAATTACGTCAGAACGCATTCAGCAGCCTTTTTGTTATCCGCTTTATTCCCGGGCTTCGTACCGTCGGCTTTACCTTAAGTGGCTTTTTCGCCATCCCACTGCCTACTTTCTTGTTTGCCGTGATTAGTGCCACTGCGCTCTGGACTGGCATTGTCTTCTCTGCCATCTACTATTTAGGGACATCAGCGTGGCTGCAAGCCTCTGAATATCAATGGATCATCATCCCGTGTGCCATCGCTTTGCTGTTTATCGGCAATCGATTAATGAATAGAACCTACTCTAGAGGATTATCATGAGTTCACCGCAAGATATTCGCATCATTCCAGCACATCAAATTAATGCAGGCATGCCTTTGCTTGAAAAAGATACCGTGCGCAGCGTCTCTCCTTATGAGTTTCTTCCAACTTGGTTCTTCTACACGCCAGTGGTGATTCAAAGCCTGATGCAAGGGTTACGGCACTTTGACTGGGCACTGCCGCTCATCGCCAACCCAAGCATCAAGTTAAGCGGTATGGTAGGCGAATCAAAACACGAGATATTAAGCCTTGCCGGATCTTCAAGTCAGCGTTGGATCTCTCCGTTTATCACCCTCACCAAAACGGATCTCAACGGTAAGAAACAAGCCGAAGACGCACGCAGCGCACTCATACAAACGGATCTTGATTTCCCTATCGTGGCTAAGCCGGATCTTGGCTGTCGAGGTGTTGGCGTTAAGCTGATCAACAACCAAGTTCAACTTGAGCAATATGTCGAATCTTTCCCAAATAATGCTCGCTTTCTACTGCAAAAAAAGGCGCCTTATCAAGCCGAAGCGGGTGTTTTCTACGTTCGTTACCCAAATAAAAAGCAAGGTGAGATCATCTCGATCACACTCAAATATGCGCCAATGGTGATGGGTGATGGCAAGTCGACACTCAAGCAGTTAATTGAAAACAGCCCGCGCGCTGGGCAGCTCAGTCACCTGTATCTACCAAGGCATGAAGATAAATTGGATCACGTGCTCGCAGAGGGCGAAGAGTTCCAACTCGCGTTCGCAGGTAGCCATAGCCGTGGCTGCATCTTCCGCGATGGCAATCAATACATCACTCGGGCTTTAACTGAACGTTTAGACGAGATATTCGATGACTTCGATGGTTTTCATTTTGGCCGACTCGACGTCAAGTTTAAGGACATGCACAGCCTAATGAACGGCGAGGATTTCACGATCCTTGAGGTCAATGGCGCAAGCAGTGAGGCTGGGCATATCTGGGATCGCAACACACCGCTGCGAGAGATATTTTCTACGCTACTACTGCAATACCGCATTCTTTTTGATATTGGCGCTCAGCAAAAACAACGAGGCCACCAATCCCCTTCTTTCAAGAGCTTATTTGCGGCGTGGCAAGAAGAGCGACGTCTTGTTCAACAATATCCGACTACCGACTAACTTTTCACGAGGATCATGAATGAACCCCATAGCCCAGCCGAGCGCCCTTACTTCTTTCTCTCCTAGCATCAAGGGAGCGGTAGAGATATTGAATCAGGGTCTAGAGTTTTTGTTAGCGATTTCTGACAGCGATTACCTAACACGAGCAAAGCCACACGTTACAAGCTCTATCGGTGAACATACTCGTCACACACTGGATCTTTTTCACGCCTTGATTTTAAAAGAGGATGAGACCGTTGATTACAACACTCGTCGTCGTGGTCATCCTGTCGAATACGACCGCTCTATTGCAGTCAAAGAGATCCACTATGTGATCAACTGGCTTGAACGATTAGACCGTCGAGATCTCGAAGCGCCTATCATGATCCAAACCGAGGTTTCGATGGATGCTCAAGTGTTCGCAAGCCTGCCTTCAACGCTCGAAAGAGAGGTCACCTTTGCCGCACTGCATGCCAATCATCATTACGCGATGATCAAGGTGATCACCACCTTCCTAGACGTCGAGACCTGCAACACCTTTGGTTATGCCCCAACCACCAACAGCTATCTGAGGGAGCAATAATCATGTGTTCAGTATCTTGGCTGCTTGAAGAGAATGGTTATCAGGTCTTTTTTAATCGTGATGAACAAAAGACGCGAGCACTGGCAATGCCACCCAGACAATATCGAGTCAACGGTGTCGATATCATTATGCCACTCGACCCAACTGGCGGCGGTAGCTGGATAAGTATTAATGAGTTCGGGCTTTCGCTATGCCTACTCAATAACTATCAAGGCACAGTGCCCGTTGGTCCTTTAGTAAGCCGCGGTTTGCTACTTAAAAACCTATCATCGAGTCGTAATATCAGTCAGCTATCTGAAGCGTTTCACAAGCTATACCTACACTCTTTTGCCCCATTTACCTTGCTAGCTTTCGCGCCCAATCTAACCCAACACAATGGTCTGGTTATCGCCTACATGTGGGATGGTATTCAACAGAAAATAGTCGACACTGATTCTCCACTCTTCTCATCCGGTGTTGATTTAGAGCGAGTGCAAGCCTACCGACAAGCAAAATATGATCAGCTCATGGCGGCAGGTAAGAATCAACAGAACTTACTGATGTTCCACTCTCACCATCACAATGAGCAACCTCATTTAGCGACCTGTATGCATCGCGAAGACGCACATACCGTGAGCTTTACACACTTACGTAACCTGCATGGTCAAGCCTCTATGTTTTATGCACCCGGCTCACCATGCGAACCCATTAAACCATGTCAGATAAATCAGCAGCGCTTTACCTTTGATTTATCACCCGCAATCAATCTATAGATGGAGTCCATCATGAGAAAACTATTCACCATGGTTCTGCTACTTGTTAGCCCGTACGTATTTGCCGCCGATGAAATCTACACTGGTTTCTTTAGCAGTAAGGCGCTCGATGGCTACGATACCGTCGCATATTTCACTTCCGGTAAGCCCATTGAAGGCAGTAAAAAATTCAGCACTGAGTACAAAGGGGCGGATTGGTATTTCTCTTCTGAAAAGAATCTGACTTTATTTGTTAATAATCCTGAAAAATATGCCCCTCAATATGGTGGCTATTGCGCTTGGGCAGTATCAGCGAAGAGCGACTTTGCACCGAGTGACCCACATCAATGGACGATTGTTGATAACAAGCTTTACCTCAACTACGACCAAGAGATTAAGCAGCGCTGGGAACAAGACCAAGCACAGCATATTCAACAAGCCGATAAAGTTTGGCCGCAACTGATTAAGTAAGGTAATTTCATTATGATTGATAGTCCTTTTCGTTTACCACGTTACACGCCTTTTGGTTTAGGTGAGTCTGTTGTCGAGTGGGCAACTGGGCTATCTAAGCTAGACCGACTCTACCAAGATCGTAAAAACGAGTTATCTAGCTTCGAATTCATGAATTACACTCTGTCGGCGCTCAATATCGACTACTCGGTTGCATCGGGAAGCACGGAAAACATCCCGGAAGAAGGGCCTGTCGTGATTGTGGCGAACCACCCGCTTGGCGCCATCGAAGGCGTGATCCTTGCCGATCTCGTAGGATCAGTAAGAAAGGATGTGAAGGTGCTGGCCAATGAGTTACTTAAGCGCCTGCCTGAACTGGATGATCTTTTCATCGGTGTCGATGTCTTTAACAGTAAAGAATCGAAACGCACCAATGCCAAAGCGATTCGAGATGCCAATCGTCATTTGGCTGATGGTGGACTATTGATTGTATTCCCAGCAGGTGAAGTATCAAGCTACCGTAAAGGGGCAAAAACACTGACAGACATCGAGTGGAGCAAGTCGGTAGCGAAATTCGTCAAACGTCACCAAGCCACCACGGTACCTATCTTTATCAATGGCAAGAACAGTGAGCTTTTCTATCAAGCGGGTCGTGTTCATCCACTGTTGAGAACCGCTCTACTCGGGCGTGAACTTCTTAATAAACAAGCGACAACTATCTCTATCTCGATTGGCTCATCGATTCCATATTCAGAGATAAAATCGTTTGAAAAAGAGATGGATATCGTCAACTACCTACGACTTAATACCTATCTAATGAGTCAACAAGACAGCCCGAGCACGCCCATCCACGCACCTTCTTTTGATACCCAAGTGATTGCGCCTATTCCGCCAGAAGTGTTGGCAATAGAGGTCGATTCTCTTCCGGAAGATATGAAGTTACTTGAGCAAGGGAACTTTGAGGTCTACTGCACACCAAGCCAATCCATTCCTAACTTAATGCGCGAGATTGGTCGAGTAAGAGAAGAAAGCTTTAGAGAAGTCGGAGAAGGCAGCGGGCTGGCCTGTGATTTAGATGAGTATGACCTTTACTACCATCAACTGTTTGTGTGGAATAAAACCAAGGCAGAACTGGTTGGCGCGTATCGACTCGGTATGGTCGACAAACTCATCGCTGAGCACGGGCTTGATCAGCTCTACTCTCGTAGCCTGTTTAACTACAACCAAGAATTCATTGATACTCTAGAAAACAGCATTGAGCTTGGGCGATCGGTAGTAAGTAAACCTTACCAAAAGAGCCTGAACTCACTGTTACTATTGTGGAAAGGCATTGCGACCTTTGTGTCTCGTCACCCTCAATATACCCATCTGTTCGGCCCAGTCAGTATCAGCAATGATTACAGCCACAATGCGCGTCTGTTGATCGCGACCACGTTATCAATCCACCATTATGATGAGGAAAAGGCGAATTTGGTTTCACCTTCGTCACCACTCAATACCAGCAGTCATGTGTTCTGGCAAAATCACCTGCTCTCTTCACTGGCGAGTGTGCCTCTGCTCTCTAAAGTGTTAGCACGCATGGAGCAAGGTAAAGGCCTGCCGGTACTGCTGCGCCAATATCTAGGGATGAACGGTAAACTGGTGTGTTTTAATGTCGACCCATCGTTTAATGATGCCTTGGATGGCTTGATTGTGGTGAACCTTAAGAAGGTTCCATTGAAGACCTTAGGTAAATACATGGGCAGAGAACTTGCTCAAGATTACCTAGAGCAACACGCACGCCTCTGATTTATCCTGCTCTGTACCTCTATCCAAATAAGTGCGATGATTTCGGCACTTATTTGGGATAGGTTATTTTCATGCACACCTCTTTTATCGAACAACTGCAAAGCTTCGACTTCTCTGAAAGCCAGATTGAATCTCTACTCGCTGTCGCCAAGCCACTTGAGCTGCCAACCAGACACATCTTGATCAATCAAGGTGAGATGGCGAGTTCAATCTACTTTGTACTTGAAGGCTTGTGCCATGCCTGCTACCTCACTGATGATGGTAAGCAATACAGCAAAGAGTTCTATTGGGAACAAGATTGGATCATCGGCTTTGAGAGTCTGATAAAGAACCAAGCCTCTCCTTACCTATTAGAAACGCTGACACCCATCACCATGTTAGAGCTGCCAATGAATGCGGTTATCGAGTGGCGTGCATCAAATAATCCTTTGTATTTAAAGCTGTTAGAAACACAACTGATGCATAAGGAAAACAAAGAACGCTTCATGCTGCTCTATACACCAGAGCAACGCTATCAGCTGTTCTGCGAGCACTATCCCGACCTTGAGCAGCGCTTGAACGACAATCAAATTGCAGCCTACCTATGAATAACCGCAATCAGCCTGAGCAGAATTAAAGGTCGAATTAACAATAGTTAATGCCAACAGTCATCGCGCATAGTACATTCAGAGCATCGATAATCTCTGGATGTAAACATGATCACTTGGCACTCAATTCCTTTTTCTGAACTCTCAACACAACAGCTTTATCAACTACTTAAATTAAGAGTCGATGTATTTGTGGTCGAGCAGACTTGTCCTTATCCAGAGCTGGACGGTAAAGATACACTCGCGGGTGTTGAGCACCTGCTTGGCTATGCTGATGAAGAGTTGGTAGCGTGTGCACGTTTATTACCACCAGGTACCTCTTACGACAACACCAGCATCGGTCGAGTCGCAACCAAGCAATCGGCAAGAGGTGGTGGCTTGGGGCATCAATTAATCAAAGAAGCATTAACACGCTGCGAGGATCTTTGGCCAAATACGGCCATTGATATTGGCGCGCAGCAACACCTAGAAAACTTCTATGCGAGCCACGGCTTCAACACCATCTCGGATATGTACCTCGAAGATGACATTCCTCATATAGACATGAGATTAGAAAAATAATGACGAATATCACTGCCGGTATTCTATTGTTGGTTGCAGGTAACTTGTTTGCCTCGCTTTCCGACGTAGCGGTAAAGCTGTTAAATGGCGAAGTACCGCCCTTACAGTATATTTTTTTCCGACAGTTGATATCTCTGCTCATCATCACCCCTTTGTGGCTACAGCAGAAAAAAGAACAACGGCGCTTACAGCAGGCTAAGGTAACCTTCATTCGAGGTCAGTTAATTCTGATCGGCAGTGGGTGCATGGTGGTCGCGATCACTCACTTGTCTTTGGCAACCGCCAACGCAGTATTTTATGTCGCGCCTTTACTGATGTTGCCGCTCTCAATGTTGCTATTGAAAGAGCAACCGGCACTCGGCAAGGTTATCGGCACAACCATAGGTTTTATTGGTGCATTGATTGTCTTGAGGCCATCACAATTTCATTGGGCGGCACTGTTTGCTTTGGGGACAGCACTCACCCTAGCACTATTTAATGTACTCGTAAGAAAGCTTCCTAGTGAGCAAAGGGTGGTCACTACGCTGTGGTGGACAACCTTATTCTCTATTCCAGCCTCATTAGTACTGTGCTTCTTATACTGGCAGCCAGTGTCTGTGGAGCATTTGGGATACATAGCCCTGAGTGCGACGCTAATCTTAAGTTACAACGGCCTTGCGGTTGCTGCCTATCAAAAAGCACACTCTAGCCAAATTGCCTTGGCTGAGTATTCAGGATTGGTGTTTGTCGCGCTAATAGGTGCAATATGGTTCGATGAGATTCCGGATACATTAACCTTTATCGGAATCATGCTTATCATCTTGCCACTCGCCCCTTTCAAGCGACCAAAAAAAAGAGCTAATGCTTAGCTCTTTTCTATCGTTTATCTGTGTCTGGTGAAGCGCTTTAACTCAGGCTCACTATTCATCTACTTACTGCGACCAAAGCCACCATCGGATAAGCGGAAGAACATCACCGAAGTGTCGCCTTTCTCTAGCTGAAGAATGTCCAACTGCCCAGTTTCAGCAAGTTTGAAACGAACCAGCTGGCCTTTACGAATCTGACTGAGCGGCTTATCTGCACCTTCAATTCGCACTAACGCATTCAAGTCAGACAATGGCAAATCGTTGTTTCGAAAAACCTGCGCTAACGTATCCCCTTGCTTAACAAGGTACTCCTGCCAATTTTTGTTACTCGGTTCTAATGAGCTGTTCTTGGCATTTTGCTGTTCGCTTAAGCCGACGGTGCTTATTTCAAGCTCAACGCGCGATGTTGTTGGAGCTGTGTCTACTTTAGGTTCTGGTAGCGGCACAAAAAGTAATATCAGTACGATCGGAGAAATCACCATCAACAGTCTTTGGTGTAACTTCGGCAATGAACCCCAAGTTTGCGCTGTCGAGGTTTTCATTTTCTTCACATCGATCGAACTCAATTTCTCTTTGACCTGATTCAGTCGATCCTTGAATTCTGCTAAGTGGTCAACTTTCTGTTTTTTCTTTTGACGACGATTCATACCACTGCGTCCTATACATTGAATAACTACAGTATAAAAACCAAAGTACCAACAGTATAGATCTTTCCGTCACAACAAGGCCCAAAGCGAGAAAATTGACATGGCTGTGATTTGGGCACGGTAAAGCGCAAGTGATCAGGGACTAGCCGTTTCTTCACGCTGCTAATACTGGTATTCTTACCCTTTTCGTACTGACAAAAAGAGTGACTTTTCATGTCTGAAGTAAAATTTGAAACTGTAGAGCAAAAAGCTAGCTACGGTATCGGTCTACAAATGGGCCAACAACTTGCTGGTTCTGGTCTTGAAGGCCTAAACGTTGACGCAATCGCTGCTGGTATCGCAACAGCTCTAGTTGGCGACATGCCAGCTATCGAAGTTGACGAAATCAACAACGCACTACAAGAGCTACACACTCGCGGTGAAGCTGCACGTCAAGAACTAGCTAAAGCTGCTGCTGCTGACGGCGAAGCTTTCCTAGCTGACAACGCTCTTCGTTCAGAAGTAACGGTTCTTGAGTCTGGTCTTCAGTACGAAGTACTAACTGAAGGTACTGGCGAAATCCCAACTGCAGACAAGCAAGTACGTGTTCACTACCACGGCGAACTAACTGACGGTACTGTTTTCGACAGCTCTGTATCTCGCGGTCAACCTGCTGAATTCCCTGTAACTGGCGTAATTCAAGGTTGGGTACAAGCTCTACAAATGATGCCTGTTGGCTCTAAGTGGAAGCTATACATCCCTCAAGATCTAGCATACGGTGAGCGTGGCGCAGGTGCTGCAATCCCACCATTTGCTGCTCTAGTATTTGAAGTAGAACTTCTAGCTATTCTTTAATTTTTATAAAAACCTTTAGTAAAACAAAATACTATTGGCAAATAAAATTGAAATAATCCAACGGCGATGTGACTACATCGCCGTTTTTCGTTTATAGTGAAAGAGTAAATTACTTTATTACTTAAGGACGAATAATGAAGAAAGTACTCATCACAGTTTTAAGCAGCCTTGCTGTTGTCTCTTGCGCTAGCACTAGCGACTCTGAACAAACCAGTTCATCATCAGATACCAACTATTCCCAACTATCACAAACTGCACTAATGGCAGCAGTGAATATGTGGTCTCAGCAGAACGAAACAACACCACTTGTGGATACGGTAGCTGACCAAGCTTCTGTTACCAGCGACCAAGCAGTTGGCGGTATTGGTTCAATGTTAGCCCTTGCACAAAACTCTCTTGGCACAGCCGACAACAAAGAACTCGCGACACTTATTCCGGGTATGTCGAGCCTTGAGTCTACTGGTCTATCATCGCTACTAAGCTCACAAGGTGCCGTTGAAAGTGCGTTTTCTGGATTAGGTATGGATCCATCAATGGTTACAACATTTGCACCCATCATTCTTCAAGCATTGCAGTCACAAGGTGCGACGAGCGGCCTGATGGATTCACTTTCAGCTATATGGCAATAAGCGTTAGTTATTAATAGCTAGCTTAAAATTTGATAAGGGCACTTCGGTGCTCTTTTTTGTGCGTGGAAGAAAAGATATTTGAGATACGAGATACGAGATACGAGATACGAGATACGAGATACGAGATACGAGATA